>JANMVO010000132.1:0-4736 GCA_031392805.1 Rhodoferax sp.
GATGTCGATGTACCAGACCCAGTCGAAGCTGCCGGTCGCCTCAAACACCCTGCCGCCCAGATAGGCCCCGAAAAACCCGCCCACCTGATGGGTCAGCATGACCAAACCAAACAGGGTGGCCATGTTGGCCGTCCCAAAGAACTTGGCCACCAAGCCTGCCGTGGGCGGCACCGTGCTTAAAAACGTCAAGCCCATCACGGCGGCAAACACCAGCATCACCGGCCCGGTTTTGGGCGCAAGCAGAAAAACAATCACCGCCAGGGCGCGCACCGCGTACACCAGCGACAGCAGCGACTTCATGCGCCAGCGCCCCACGGCCCAGCCCATGGCGACGCTGCCCACAATATTGAACAGCCCCAGAATGGCCAGCGCCCACGCCCCCCACTGCGTCGGCAGTCCGCATGAAGCCACCACACCCGGCAGGTGTGTGGCCAGAAAAGCCACGTGAAAACCACACACGAAGAAGCCACCCGCCAGCATCAAATAGCTCGGATGGCGCAGGGCTTGCCCGATGGCCTCGCCCGCGCTTAAAGGCTTTTGCGCGGCAGCCGCCGGGGCGACAGCCTCGCGCGGCTGGCCCCGCAGCAAATAGGCGGCTGGCAAGGCCAGCAGCACAAACATCGCCAGAACCTGAGTGGCTTTAGCCCAGCCGACGCTGACGATCAAAGCGCCGACAATGGGGGCCATCAGAAACTGGCCGAATGAGCCACCGGCGTTGACGATACCCACCGCCATGCCCAGCTTTTCGGGCGGAATCATGCGGGCGGTGGCAGACATCAGCACGGCCGGCCCGGCTATACCGGCACCCCCCGCCGCCAGCAAGGCGATGGCAAAAATCAAGCCCACGGTCGTCGTCATGAAGGGGGTGATGAAAGTGCCCAGGGCGACCAAAGCCATTCCAATAAACAGCACCTTGCCGGGACCTCCTTTATCGGCAACGGCCCCGGCAAAAGGCTGCGCCAGCCCCCAGAAGACTTGCCCAAAGGCAAACGCCAGGCTGATCTGCGCCAAACCCAGCCCGGTGGCGGTGTTGAGCGAGCTTAAGAACAAGCCCATGGTCTGGCGCGTGCCCATGGTCAGCGCATAAGTTCCGGCAGCCGCCAGCAACACCAGCCAGACTGCGAGGTGCCTGCGAGGGCCAGCAGGAGGGGCGTCTGGCGCAGCATCAGACATCATCAGTTCCCGTCTCGGTGGGCTTCAACAATTCAAGCGACTCGTTGATCAGGGCGTGCAGCGCCAGTACGCGTTGCACACCCAGGACTTGAGTGAGGCCATCTTGTGCCACCTTCCAGCAGCGTTGCGCCTCAATGCGTTTGTTGCGCCCCGACGCGGTGATGGCAACGGAGCGGCTGCGCCCATCCGGGCCGGCCGCCAGCGCCACCCAGCCAGCGGCGATCAGGGGCTTCAGGTTGCGCGTCAAAGTAGACGGCTCCATCTTCATTGCTTCCGCCAGATCCCCAGGGCGTATGGGGCCGAGCTTCACAATGTGCGACAGCAGCGTGTACTGGGTGGTCTTCATGTCAACCTTGCCCATCTCGGCATCATAATGTTGCGACACCCGGCGCATGAGCTGGCGAAGCTGGAAATTGGTGCAACCCTGCGGTTTGACAGAAGATTTGAAGGCGCTGGACACGGGCTCGAATACCCGTGCCAACTTATCGACTGTTTTTGAAATTGAAACAGCAGCATGCATTGCTAATAATTGTAGCTGCAATATTTGCATATACAATCGTTATTTAAAACGGATAAAAAATTCAATCACGCGAGGCCAGGTATCCCACTTTGGATCAGCGTCAAAGCCCGGCCATCTTTGGAATTTTGCGGCTCGATCAGGCGTCAACACAAGAAAGCCGAAGTCGTCGATCAGCCTTCTCTCAGTCAACTGTAGCGGCGATGCTGCCGCTGCCGATGATCATGCAGTCCTGGCGCGGCGGGCGCTATTTACCCGACCCTTTGAAGTTTGAACCGTTCGCCTTGAACTTGGGGAAGGGCTTCGTCAAGCTCAGCACGAACGGAAATTAAGACTTCCCTGGGCCGGAGCAACAGGCTTGCAGGCCGTCGCAGACAGGTTCCTGTACCTGACCAGCGCACCACAAACGCACAACAAGAGTCTGCACAGCCCCAAAACGAAGCAAGTCACAGCACATGGATGACGCGTGCGATCAGCGCTGGAATGCACCGAAGCTGGCTTGTTGCCCCAGAGCGATGCACGATTTGCACCAATCCTGATGCATTTAAATTTTTGGCGCGATTTTTGCTTACACACCTTTGTACCTGCATGAATGCATGACAACGATTCTTAAAAATTGACAACTTCCAGAGGAATTTACATGGCGTACTTAGTACCTTCAGAGTTTGTGAAAAAGATGGTGGATGCGGGTGAATCCAAGGTTTTCATGTCCACGCGCGACACTGTCATCAGGGCGTTTATGGCGGGTGCCATTTTGGCCCTGGCCGCTGTGTTTGCCGTGACGGTCAATGTGCAGACGGGCTACACGATCATTGGCGCGATTTTGTTTCCGGTTGGCTTTTGCATGCTCTATTTGCTGGGCTTCGACCTGTTGACCGGTGTGTTTGTGCTGACGCCACTCGCGCTGATCGACAAACGGCCCGGCGTGACGGTGGGTGGTGTGTTGCGGAACTGGGGCCTTGTTTTCGTGGGTAATTTCGCGGGCGCCTTTACGGTGGCCGTGCTGATGGCGATTGTCTTCACCTTTGGCTTTTCAACGCCGCCCGACAAGGTGGGCAAAGTGATTGCCGGCATTGGCGAGGCGCGTACCCTGGGCTACGCGCAATACGGTGCGGCAGGCATGCTGACGCTCTTCGTGCGGGGCATGCTGTGCAACTGGATGGTGTCCACTGGTGTGGTCGGCGCGATGATTTCCACCACGGTGACGGGCAAGGTCGTCGCCATGTGGATGCCGATCATGGTGTTCTTTTTCATGGTTTTCGAGCATTCGGTGGTCAACATGTTTTTGTTCCCTTCGGGCTTGCTCATGGGCGGTAACTTCTCCATCATGGATTACCTGATCTGGAATGAAATTCCCACGGTTCTGGGCAACCTGGTGGGCGGCTTGACGTTTACCGGGCTCACGCTCTACGCCACGCACATCAAGACCGCTCCCAAGCGCAAGCTGGGCTGATCAGCGTTGGAGAACGAGCCTCAGTCCTGCAAGGGGCTGATACTCCAGCCTTATGAATATCGTTAAAGCGTTGCGAGTCTCAGTCGGCCAACATTCCGACAAGGGCAGCAAAGCGGTCAACCAGGACTTTCATGGCGTATTTATCCCTACTGAGCCGCTGCTGACCTCCAAGGGCATTGCCATCGCGCTGGCCGATGGCATTGGCAGCAGTGATGTCAGCCAGATTGCCAGCGAGTTTGCTGTACAGGGCCTGCTGGAAGACTACTACTGCACCTCGGAAGCCTGGTCGGTTAAAAAGGCGGTCGAACGCGTCGTGGCTGCCACCAACTCGTGGCTGCATTCTCGAACCCAGCAAAGCCAGTACCGCTATGACCAGGACCGGGGCTATGTGTGTACCCTGAGTGCCCTGGTCATCAAGTCAACCACCGCCCACGTCTTTCATGTGGGCGACACTCGGATCTACCGCGTGGTTGGCTGTACGCTTGAGCAGTTGACGCATGACCACCGGGTCTGGGTGTCTGAGGGGCGAAGCTACCTGAGCCGGGCGGTGGGCTTTAACCCGCAGGTCGAAATCGACTATCAGGCTCTGCAGCTTGAAAAGGGCGACGTATTTTTGCTGGCGTCTGATGGGGTGTACGAGCATGTTGATCCAGCCTTCATGGCCCAAGCTGTCCAGAACGGGCAAGGCGATCTTGACGCGGCTGCCCGCCGCATTGTTGAAGAGGCCTTGCAGCGGGGAAGCCCTGACAACCTGACCGTGCAGATCGTTGTCATCAACGAATTGCCCAGCCACAATGCGAGTGATATCCATCAGCAGTTGCCAGGGCTGGCGCTACCCCCAATTCTTGAGGCTCGGGAGTTCTTTGACGGTTACACCATCGTCAGAGAGGTGCATGGCAGCAACCGTAGCCACATCTATTTGGCAGTCGATACCGAGACCGACGCGCTGGTCATCCTCAAGACGCCCTCGATTGACCTTCAGGGCGATGCAGCCTACCTGGAGAGATTCCTGATGGAGGAGTGGGTCGCGCGCCGCATCAACAGCGCGCATGTGCTCAAGCCGTATCAGCAGACGCGGGAGCGCCACTACATCTATGTCGCCACGGAATTCATTGATGGCCAGACCCTGTCGCAGTGGATGATTGACAACCCCAGGCCTGATGTGGAGACCGTGCGGGGTATCGTCGAGCAGATTGCCAAAGGGCTGCAGGCGTTTCACAGGCTGGAGATGCTGCACCAGGACCTGCGGCCCGACAACATCATGATCGACAAGCTGGGCACGGTGAAGATCATCGATTTTGGGGCAACCCGGGTGGCAGGCATCACAGAGATGCAGGCGCCTGGCGAGCCGGGCAACATTTTGGGCACGGCGCAATACACGGCGCCAGAGTATTTTTTGGGCGAGACGGGTATCGCGCAGTCCGACATGTTCTCGCTCGGCGTCATCACGTACCAGATGCTCTCGGGCAGGCTGCCATATGGTGCCGAGGTGGCGAAGTCCACCACGCAATCAGCGCAGAAGAAGTTGCAATATCAATCTGTGCTGCACGAGGACCGCGAGATACCGGCCTGGATTGATGGCGTACTGGCAAA
>JANMVO010000165.1:0-4636 GCA_031392805.1 Rhodoferax sp.
TGGCGCTCACGTTCGTGCTGGCAAGTCTGTTGTCCACGGCGGGTGCGCAGCAGGCCCACCTGACATCCATGGGAAGCGGCGATGTTGTCATGCCGGTCAGCAGCATCCGGCAGGTTCGCGTGGCGGGCACCGTGTTGCAGCAATATGACTTCAGTTGCGGCTCAGCGGCAGTCGCAACACTGCTCACTCACCACTTTGGCACACCCGTTTCCGAAAGCACTGTATTTGAGTCCATGTACCAGCAAGGTGACCAGCAAAAAATCAAAGTCGAAGGTTTTTCACTGTTGGACATGAAAAAGTACCTTAAAACGCTGGGTTTCGAAGCCGACGGGTTCGAGCAGTCGCTCGACAAACTGCTAGAAGCGGGCATGCCGGCCATCGTCCTGATCAACGAGAACGGTTACCACCATTTTGTCGTGGTCAAGGGGCTGCGCGGTGACCGGGTGTTGATTGGCGATCCGGCCAATGGCACGCGCGCCGTGCGCCGCCCTGATTTCGAGGCCCGCTGGAAAAACCGTCTGCTGTTTGTCATCCACAACCGCATGGAATCTGCGCGTTTCAACCTCGCGTCCGACTGGCGTGCAGCACCCCAGGCGCCACTCGCGACGGGCGTCAACCGCGACGGGCTTGCCAGCGTTACGTTGCCTGCGCACGGTCCGGGAGACTTCTGATGAACTGGTACCCGGCTTTGACAATGTTGTCCCGATGCCGACACGGGTCGGTTTTAGCCCTGTGTCTGCTTCTTCTGGCAGGTGCCTGCCAGGCTGAGGGTGCCGCAGCCCAGCCTGAAGCACCGCTATGGCTCGCGGCCAGCGACCATGCGCTGGACCAGTTGCGAGGCGGCTTCGACATCGGCGGGGGCCTGATGGTCTCATTCGGCATCACACGTGCGGTTTTCATCAACGGCCAGCTCGTAACCAGCACGTCGTTTCAGGTGGGTGACGTCACCAAGCTCACATCGGCACAGGCTGAAGTGCTGCGTCAACAGGTTCCCACACAGGCACAAGTGGTGCAAAACGGCGCCGGCAATACGGTCGAAGCGAGTTCGGTGGCAGTTCCTTTGTCCACCTATATCCAGAACACCCTGAATAACCAGACGATCCGCAACCAGACCGTGATTCAGGCCACCAGCAGCGGCCTGAGCGTTCTGAAAGGCCTGAACCTGCAGTCAACACTCAACGACTCGATCAACAACGCTGTCAGGAACCGCTGAGGAAACACTGACTTATTCACTGGGTTTGCTACTCTTGCAGGCTCTGAAACGTGAGGCAGGAGCAGCCAGTGAGTGCAAAAAATCCGCAGTGCGTAGCGTTTGACTACGGAATCAATTCCCTGCGTGAACAGGTTGTGTTCTCGCAAACCAGCGGCGGGATCAAGTTTGCTGCACTCAACAAGCCGCTACAGAGTGACCTGGTGCAAATGAACCTGTCATTCAAGTTTGGTTCGCTCTCGGCACTGCAAAACCAAAGCACGGCAGGTGCGATGGCCGGGGCAGTTGTGCAACGTGGCACCTCAGCGTCCTCACGCCAGCAAATTCGGTGCGAATTGCTGCGGCTGGGCGTTGTGGTGAGCATGGGGTTCAATGAGACCGGGGGCACGGCGATGGTGACCGCAAAAAATGCGGCCTGGAAATCTGCCCTTGATTTTGTGGCCCACCTGCTCAAAGATTCAAATTTTCCGGAAGAGGAGTTTGAAGAAATTCGCAGCGCCAGAATCAAGGCGGTTGAAAGTCAGATCAGGAACAAATCGGCCCAGGCCGACAACGCATGGAGCCGCTATGGCAATCAATATGCCAAGGGAGATCCACGTTATCGCTACACGCTGGAAGAGACCCTGCAGGAACTGAAGGCGGTCACGCGCAATCAGGCATCAACATTTTTCCGCCAGTTCTATGGCGCGCAGAATGCGCAGGTCACGCTGCTGGGCCCAATTGATGCGCAGGAGATTCAACAAGCCCTTGCATCTTTGCTGGACGGCTGGCGCGCGCCCGAACCGTGGCAGCGCATCGAGCGCCCGTTGACCGAGATGCCACCGGCGCGGCTGGTGTTTGACACGCCTGGGCGGACTGTTGTTGCCCTGCGTGCTTTCAACCGCCTGCCAGTGTCATCCATGGGAATGGATTCTGACTACTTGGCGCTGGTGGTGGCATCGCGCATCTTTGGCGGCGGGCCCGGTTCCCGCATGTGGGTCCGCCTGCGTGAAGCCAATGGCCCGAGGCACACCGTCAGCGCTGGTTTGAATGCCAGTCCGTATGAGCGCAGTGGCAGTATTTTCCTGCATGCCGAAGTGGCGCACCAAAACGTCGCGGTAGCGGAACAAGCGCTGCGCGAGGAACTGGCGCGCTCGCTCATCGCCGGATTTGCCGCTGCAGAAGTTGAAACCTTCAAGCGCCAAATCCTGGCCGACCGGTTGCGAGGGCGCTGTGGCGATGGTTGGGCCATGAGCTTCATGTCCAGTGAACTGGAGTTTGCGCAGGCCACAGATGCAACCGCCCAACGCGATGCGTTGATCGCGTCGTTCACACCCCGGCACATCAATGCGGTCTGGCGACAATACCTGCGTCCCCATCAGCTAGTGTGGGGCGTTTTTGGCGACCTGGCGAAAGTCAGATAATCCGGTGCACAGTTGATTTAAGAAAGTCCTTCATGAATATTGTCATCACCGGCGGTGCCGGATTTTTAGGCCAGCGCCTGGCACGCACCTTGCTGGCGCAGGGCACGCTGTCACTGGCTGGCGCTGTGCCCACAGCGATCACGCGCATCACCCTGGCAGACCGGGTCGTGCCACCCGCCGACCTGCTGCTGGACCCGCGCGTTACCGCGCTGACCGGTGACTTGAATGCACTTTTGGAGGATAAAAGCACTATAGCCAGCGTCATTGCTATAGATACCGCTATTATTTTTCATTTATCGGCAGCGGTCAGTGGCGAATGCGAGGCCGACTTCGACCTTGGCATGCGCAGCAACTTTGCCGCCACGCTGGCCTTGCTGCAAGCCTGCCGTGCGCTGAACACAACCCCCATGCTGGTGTTTGCCAGTTCTCTTGCTGTGTTTGGCGACACGCCCGGGCAACCCATGCCAGCGGTGATTGAAGACAGCACTTTGCCCACACCGCAAACCAGTTATGGCATTCAAAAATTCATTGGCGAACAACTGGTGGCAGACTTCACGCGCAAGGGCTTCATCAAAGGCCGCAATGTGCGTTTGATGACGGTGAGTGTGCGACCCGGCAAACCCAACGGTGCGGCCTCGGGCTTTTTCAGTGGCATGATCCGCGAGCCGCTGGCGGGCCTGGAAGCGTCGTGCCCGGTGCCGCCTGAAACCCAGGCTGCCCTGTCGTCACCGTCGCTCACGGTGCAGGGCATCATTCGCGCGGCTGAGGCTTCTGACAGCGCCTGGGGTCCGCGCACCGCACTCAACCTGCCCTCAGTCACCGCCACCGTTGGCGAGATGGCAGCGGCGCTGGCGCGTGTGGCGGGTCCCACGGCCACCGCCCTGATTGACTGGACGCCTGACCCGGTGATTCAAAAAATTGTCAAAACCTGGCCAGCCCGCGTCAATGCCGTGCGCGCCAAAGGCTTGGGGTTGCTGCCAGCAAACAGCTTCGAGGACATCATTCGCGAATACGTGCGCGAAAATCCTGATGCGGTGAAACTGGCGATCCGCCCCTAGCAGCCTGTCACCCGCTGCACACGCCCCCGCCTTGGGGCGGTCCGAGGGTGCAGTAGAATTGATTTTGTCAGGAGAGAGTTTTTGTCGCAGTTCATGCGGTGAAAGCCGCCGAAGGCGCAGGACCGGCTGATTGCAGCGGTCTGAACGCTCAGGCAAAAGGACTGACAAGCGTCTGTTGGCAGCCACGCCGACCGGCGTTTCCCCACTGGAGAGAGGCTGCACCAGATGCAGCCCACCGAAGGAGCAAACCGGGTTCTGCGCTGCGGGTCAGGCCAGTAGAACCGGTGAATCTCTCAGGTAGAGCGGACAGCGGGGGCAACCGATGGCTTTGACGCTGGGTCAGGCCGTGGAATCCGTCTTGCCCCCCGGGAGAAATGCCTTTGTCCGCTTCTGAAATTCCTTTGCAAAGCCCCCTCCTGCAAACGCCGCTTCATGATTTGCACCTGTCTCTGGGTGCCCGCATGGTGCCGTTTGCCGGCTACCACATGCCGGTGCAGTACCCCGCCGGGTTGATGGCCGAACACCGGCACACCCGCGCTGCAGCCGGCCTGTTTGACGTCTCGCACATGGGCCAGTTGCGCCTGGTGGGGCCTGATGCAGCTGCCGCCTTCGAGACGCTGATTCCCATGGACGTGATTGATTTGCCGGTGGGCAAGCAACGCTACGGCCTGCTGCTAAATGATGCCGGCGGCATCATTGACGACCTGATGTTTGTCAACCGCGACTATGCGAATGGGGGCAGGGAGCCACACGAAGTGGGCAACCGTGGGGGCGATATCTTTGTCATCGTCAACGGTGCCTGCAAGGCGGCAGACTTCGCCCACATCCAGTCGAAAATCGGCACACGCTGCCACGTCATCCCCATGCCCGAGATGGCCTTGATGGCGTTGCAAGGCCCGCAGGCGGTCACCGTATTGCAACGCCTGTGCCCTGGCATTGACAAGCTGGTGTTCATGACGGGTGGC
>JANMVO010000195.1:0-3449 GCA_031392805.1 Rhodoferax sp.
TTCAAGCACAACAACTCGTTTTTTATTCTTGTGTCAGCCCCGTTCACATGGGCGCTGGGCAGGCGGTGGGCGCCATCGACAACCCGATTCAACGTGAAGTCCATACGGGTCATCCTTTGATCGCGGGGTCTGGTCTCAAAGGGGCGGTGCGACACCACTTTGCGCGCACCTGGACCGACAAGGATCTCATCAAGCGCATCTTTGGCCCCGAGCGTGATGCCTCAGAACATGCCGGTGCGATTGCCTTTACGGATGCAGCACTGGTCGCTTTCCCTGTGCGGTCGCTGAGAAACACTTTTGTGTATGCCACTTGCCCAACTGCGCTGGGGCGCTTGAAGCGGCTGGCCGGTGAACAGGCAGCGTGGACTGTGCCGCAGGTTGCGATAGGTAGCGTCAAGAGTGCCAGCAGTGGCGCGGACAGTGCCATGGTCAACGGTCGCTTGATTCTGGAAGCCTTTGACTTCGCAGCCGCAGAAGATGCCAACGTCAAGGCCATCGCTAGCTGGTTGGCTACCCATGCATTGCCACCGGGAGATGACCACGCCTTCTTTCGCGACAAGCTCAAGACTGACCTGGTCGTTTTGTCAGATACCGAATTCGACCACTTTGTGCGTCATGCCACCGTGGTCGAGCCGCATGTCAAGATTGACGGTGACACCGGTACTGCCGCCAAAGGTGCACTGTTCTACACGGAGAATTTGCCCCCTGAATCCTTGCTGGCCGGTCTGGTTCTGGCCAGCGTCGAACGGCGCAAGGGCAAAGACTCCGAGGGACTGATGGATGCCTCTTCGGTCCTGGCGGCCGTGTTGCATGGTGGCGAAGGGCTGCGGGGCCTGGCGGACCGATTGCTTCAGGTGGGCGGTGACGCCACCACCGGACGCGGGCTGATCGTGGTGCACCCGGCCGGGGAGGTGATTTAAATGGCGCAAACACTGGATCAACAACGCGCCCAATTTGCGTGGGATTCCGTTACTCAGGCCCGCAAGGCCATTAAGGAGTTCAGCGATTACAAGAATTTGGCCAAGGGCGCGCCTGCACTCATCATGGGAAACGGTTTGATGCCTGCTATTGCGTTTTACGAGTCCAGAAAAAACAGCGCACCCGCGTCCGTCCTTGGCAACAACGTACTTGCTTGGCTCGCAATACGGTTCAAGGATGAACGGGCTTTCCAGCCATTGCCGACAAACTTCAACACGGCAATGGAGCGGCTTCTGAAAGCGGACTCCGGGTTCTACATGCGCGCCACTGACGAAGCGCTCGCCATGCTCAAGTGGCTGCGTCAATTCGCTGACGCGGTGGAGGGGAGTTAAATGGTCACGGCAGCCGTTCCTGGTTACGTATCGAATGCGGCTGGCAATTTTGCAAACTGCCCGCCCGGACACCGTTTCAATCTCTACTTTCCAATTTGGCGCGAGGGTGATTGGCAACTCGACAAGAATGGCAAACTGGCGGCGCTGCGCCAATGCACCATGCTCGGCAGTGCCGCCGAACCACTGCGGGCTTTGCGCCAACGCCAGCAGTCTTTGGCCGAAGCTTTGCCGCAGGCCCATTGTTTTGTCATGGAGGCCAGATCGACAGCTCCTTTCGCAACCGGATTGGGACTGGAACACCCGGTCGAAAACGGCTTTGCGTTTCTCACGCCCTACGGCCTGCCTTACCTGGCGGGCAGCGGCGTGAAGGGCGTGTTGCGGAGTGCTGCGCAAGAGCTGGAAAAAATGGGCGATGAAGACATCACCATAGCCGTCATCGAAACTCTCTTTGGCACTGAAAACGACCATAACGCGCGGCGCGGCGCACTAACCTGTTGGGATGTTTTCCCCTCGCCGGTCAAAGACAAGGAACTTCTGGTTGTCGAAATCATGACGCCTCATTTCACTGACTATTTCCAGAACAAGGGCACGCCGCATGACGCTGGCAAACCCAACCCGATTCCGTTTCTGGCAGTGGCTGCTGGATCTGAGTTTCGTTTTGTCGTGATATGCGAACCGGTGCTGTTGAATCATTCCGTACCGATGGACCAATGGCAGAACCTGCTCTCCAAAATCATGTCTCGTGCGTTTGACTGGCTTGGGTTCGGAGCCAAGACATCGGTTGGCTATGGCGCCATGGAGGAAGACCCCATCGCCAAAAAACGACGCCATGACGCTCGCAAGGCAGCGCAAGAGACTGCACGCAAAGATCAAGAGAAAAGAGAGCGCGAGGAAGCCAATTCGCGGCTGAGTCCCGCCATGCGTGCCGCCCAAGAATTTCTGGACGCACGACTTGACAAGAACCAGCATGAACTGAGCGCACTTCTCGGCGGCCTAAAAAAAGGGGTCTGGAGCGGCGATGCGAAGTCTGAAATCGCCCGGCACGTCAAGCAACTGATGATCAAAGAAAAAAAATGGAAGGAGAAGTCTGAAAAGAAAAATCCAGCCAAAGACAACGACCATCAAGACACCTTGCTCGTGATGACTTGTTTGTCACACTGATCCGCAAAACGCTCAAACCTGCCATGACCATCGTCCCAGAAACACCCGACGGCCCCAAGAACCTGGATTTGGCTGCACAAGAATTGCTCGAACACCATGACCTGCAAAACGCGCAAATCGATTCCATGGTGCACGTCTGGGACAACCCCGAGGACGAAGTCTGGAACAACCCCGAAATTCCCGGCTGGGAGGTCGATGCACCAGAGCAATTCAGGCCAGTTCGCAACTCCAATGAAGCAACAGGGCCAAACCATGAACCGCTTTGAAATCATTATTTTCTGGAGCGACGAAGATCAGGCATTTATTGCCGATGTGCCAGAGCTGCCCGGCTGCATGGCCCATGGCGACACGCATGAGCCGGCGTTGGCGGAAGTCAAGCAAGCCATGGCGCTGTGGATCGAGGCCGCACAGGCCAATGGCCGCCCTGTGCCGCAGGCGCGTGGGAGCAGGCTCCTTTTTGCTTGACGACGTGTGGCATCGCCCAAAAAGCAGGAGCGCCCATGGATGAGTACGGCCACCTGACGGATTCCCAATGGGATTTGTACGACCGCATGAGCGGGATCAGCGAGGAATGCCTTTGCGCGGGCTGGATCAATGGCAATGAATACGACATCTGGGAGGCGCTGCAACACGGCGATACGTCGCCAGCGCATCGCCGCATGAGCCCCAGGCTTTTGCGGCTGTGTCAAAGGCTTTCTGCGGAAATAGGCGGCTGGATTTATTGGGCCAATGGCCCGCAATTCGCACCGATGACGCAATGGCTGGCGATGGTGGAAAACAGGCGCAACCCGGTCACAGCCCCGAAAGAATAGGGCCGGCACGTATGCCCACTTTTGACCCAATCCACCCAAGTTAAGCCAACCCGTAGTTCATCAACAATGTTTCTGAGTCATGTATTTGTGTGGTTTTGGCCCCGGCCTGCGGGGCTTGGACAGATTTTCTCGATGACCATAGGTGTGCTGGGCCACCAGGCGCAGC
>JANMVO010000196.1:0-6110 GCA_031392805.1 Rhodoferax sp.
GCTGCGCCTGGTGGCCCAGCACACCTATGGTCATCGAGAAAATCTGTCCAAGCCCCGCAGGCCGGGGCCAAAACCACACAAATACATGACTCAGAAACATTGTTGATGAACTACGGGTTGGCTTAACTTGGGTGGATTGGGGCCATGAACGCGGTGGTGTTTGCAAATGGCTGGATGCAGGGCGCGCAAAAAGGTAGACCTGAGAGTGGGCGCGAAGGTGCGCGCCGCGCCCTGGCAGACTTCTGGACCGAGGTTGGCAAGCAGATGCCTTTGGGCATGACGACCCAGGGTGAGGGCGACGCCATCAGCCTGTCGCCCTCCAGCCGCTGGCACTCAACCCTCTGCGTGATCTTCTGGAGCGGCAGATGGACTTTGAGCAGTTGCGCGCCAACAGCCCCTTCAAGCTGTTCGTCGGGGCCACCCAGGCCAACACGGGCAAGCTGCGCGTCTTTCGAGAAAATGAACTGACGCCCGATGTGTTGCTGGCGTCAAGCTGCCTGCCAAAAATCCACCATGCTGTGGAGATTGAAGGTGAACCGTACTGGGACGGCGGCTACTCGGCGAACCCGGCGGTGTTCCCGCTGTTCTACGACTGCGCGTCCAGCGACGTGCTGCTGGTGCTGCTGAGCCCGTTGCAGCGCGAAGGCACACCAACTACCGTGGAAGAGATTGAGTTGCGCATTGCCGAGCTGGGGTTCAGCGCCCACTTCATGCGTGAAATGCGCATGTTCGCGCAGGCGGCCGAATTTTCGCGCCCGGCATTTCTGACGAGGGGCAAGCTTGCCCGGCGTTTGCAGCAAATGCGCTTTCACATGATCGACTCCAGCCAGCTGGCGAGCCTGCAACGCACCGAAACGCAGGCGCTGGCACACACACCGTTTCTTGAGTTGCTGAAAGCACAGGGGCGTGAGCGCGGCGGATTCTGGCTGGCGGACCACTTTGATGGCATTGGACGACAGTCAACGGTGGATGTGAAAAAGTGGTTCGCCTGAAAGCTACCGGGCTGTCTGCAGGCGCAGCCGCCGCGCCGCTTCCTCGGCCCGCGCGTCGTCAATCTCGCGCAGCACGCCGCCCACATCGGCGACCTTGGTGCTGCGCTTGAATTTGCCGGTGAGCGCCACCTCGGGGTCGAGCACGCCGCGCACGTACAAATCCCAAATCTCCGGGCCAAAGTCGGTTTGCAACAGTTCGGGCGCAAACTGGCCAAAGAAGTCGCGCAAATTCGCCACATCGCGCAGCAGCATGCGCTGGGCGTGGTTGTTGCCAGCCGCGTCAATGGCCTGCGGCAGATCAATGATCACCGGGCGGTCTTTTCCGGGGTCCCCAGGGTCTGAAGCATCTTTGCCCGGCTCATGCCCCAGCAGAATGTTGAACTCCGACAAATCCCCATGCACCACACCCGCGCACAGCATGCGCACCACCTCCACCAGCAGCGTGGCGTGATGCGTGCGCGCCTGCGCCGGCGTGAACTGCACGTCGTTCAAACGCGGTGCGGCGTCGCCCTGCGCGTCGGTCACCAGCTCCATCAGCAGCACGCCTTCAAAGAAGTTGTAGGGCTTTGGCACACGCACACCGGCATCGGCCAGGCGGTACAGTGCATCGACCTCGGCGCTTTGCCAGGCGGCCTCTTGCGCCTCGCGGCCGAACTTGGTGCCCTTGGCCATGGCGCGGGCCTGGCGGCTGTTTTTGACCTTGCGGTTTTCGGTGTAGTCCACTGCCTGGCGGAAACTGCGATGGGTGGCCTCTTTGTAGACCTTGGCGCAGCGCGTCTCGTCACCAATGCGCACCACAAACACCATCGCCTCCTTGCCGCTCATGAGCTGACGCACCACGGTGTCGATCAGGCCTTCTTCAATCAATACTTGCAGACGCTTGGGGGGTTTCATGGGGCTATTTTCGCCGGGTTGGAAGGAGGCTGATATTTCATGGGTCCCGGAGCACGTTTTTTCGCACGTCCCTTGACATGTCCGAAAACGGCTAGCTCGATGGCGAAGAAGGGCTCAGAATGGATATTTGCACAATGCAGGAATGGCCTCCATGACACCCTCGCTGCCCCGCCCCTTCTACCGTCTGGCCTGGTCCAATCTGGCCGCGCAATCTGCAGAGCAGCTCAGCCTGACTGCGGTGCCCATTGTGGCGGTACTGGCCCTCGGGGCCGGGCCAGGCGAGATTGGCCTGCTGGCCACGGCGCAGACGCTGCCGTTTTTGCTGCTGTCGATCCCGCTGGGCCTGCTGGCCGACCGCACCTCGCGCCAGCGGCTGATGGTGCTGTCGGAAGGCCTGCGCGCGCTGGCCCTGGTGGCGCTGCTGGCTGTGGTGCTGATGGGCTGGCTGTCGATTCCGGTGCTGGCAGTGCTGGGCTTTGCGGGTGCCATTGGCACCGTGGGTTTCAGCGTCACGGCGCCGGCGCTGGTGCCAGCCCTGGTGCCACGGGATGCGCTGGCGCGCGCCAATGGCCGGCTTGAGCTGGCCCGCAGCACCGCGTTTGCCGCAGGGCCAGCGCTGGCGGGTGCGCTGGTGTCGTGGGCGGGTGCGTCGGCTGCCTTCGTGCTGGCGGCGATGCTGTCTGCGTCTGCGGTGTTGCTGTTGTTGGGCTTGGGTGAGCCTGTGCGCCCGCCCGCTGCGCCACGCCACCCCTGGCTGGAGCTGCAAGACGGCGCGGGCATGGTGTGGTCACACCCCTTGCTCAAGCCCATTTTGCTGACCGCAGTGGCATGGAACCTGTCGTGGTTTGTGTTGCAGGCGGCATATGTGCCGTATGCCGTGCGGGTGCTGGGGTTGACGGCGAGTGGCGTGGGCATCACGCTGGCCGTTTATGGCGTGGGCATGGTGCTGGGTGCGCTGCTTGCGCCGCGTGTGGTGGCGGCGATTCCGTTTGGGCGGGCCATACAACTCGGCCCGGCGGTGTCGGTGCTGGCCGCAGCGGTGATGGTGGCCACGCTGTTTGTGCCCCCGTTGTGGCTGCCCACGGGCGCTTTGGCGGCGCTGTCGTTCTTCCTGTTTGGCGCGGGGCCCATCATCTGGACCATCACCTCGGTCACCCTGCGCCAGACCGTCACCCCCGACGCCATGCTGGGCCGCGTGTCAGCGCTGTTTTTAACGGTGAACATGGGCGCCCGCCCGCTGGGTGCGGCACTGGGCGGGTTTGTGGGCGCAACGTGGGGCGAGTCGGCCTGCCTGTGGCTGGCGCTGGCGGGGTTCGTGGTGCAGTTGGGCGTGATCCTGGCCTCGCCGGTGAGCCAGTTGCACGTCCTGCCCGCAGCAGCAGTTATTTGATTTTACTATTAATATAGTAGCTATTCATGCACTGTGGACTAGGGCTAGAGGCCAATTTGCCACTCTTTTTTTCGAAAAATGGCCACCCTTGGGGCAAGCGGCAGCCCTTGGCAGCTTGTCGATAACATGTTGCACATGAAGAAAAATGCGCTGGCTGCCCACACGCCATGCCCGTGCGGCAGTGGCGAAACTTATGTCAATTGCTGCGGGCCATTCCACGCCGGTCTTGGCGGGAACTCGGGCGGCAAAAACGACCTTGATTACGCAGGCGGTGGTCCCTCTGCCCCCACGCCCGAGGCCCTGATGCGCTCCCGCTACTGCGCCTATGTGCTGGGCCTGATCGACTACCTGCTGGCCACCTGGCACCCGTCCAGCGCGCCGGGCGAGCTTGAGCTTGCGCCGGTCAAATGGCTGGGGCTGGAGGTGCTGCACACGCAGGCCGCCGGAGACGCCGGCGTGGTGGAGTTCGTGGCCCGCCTGCGCGATGGCAGCGGTCGCGCCCAGCGCATGCATGAGACCAGCCGCTTTGTGCGCGAAGACGGGCGCTGGTATTACATTGACGGGCAGATGGCTGAGGCCTGACAGCGGCCAATCCAAATCAAAATTACTATTTTAATAGCACACTATTGTTTATGCACGGTGGCTACGACATTATATTAGGCGAAATTCAGCCTGAATATCAACGAACGACCGGGTTCAGTGCGCCTTGATGTCGGCGGCAACCACCCATTTTATTCGGCCCACGGCATCGCGCTGCGCCGTCATCATGCGGGGAGATCGCTTCGACGCTGGACTGCTGGTCGAACCGGGCTGAACCGCGCCACACTGATCCGCCCGCAGTCTGGCAGATCGAGTTCGCGCCAAACCAAATCTTGCAGGTTGCGTTGCGCGGCAACCCACACAGTGCGCGACACCACGATGCGGCCTGCCTCGTGACCCCAGTCGGGCGGTGGCGCTCCGTGTTTTTCTGTTTCCGCAAGCTGCTGCACGGCATCGACCACGCTGCCCACCGCTGTCAACGTGCGCGTCAGGCGATCACCGGTTTCACCCACGGCAGCGATGCCGGTGTGCAGATGGATGACATGCCGGGCCTCGCACCCGAGTTCCCCTTGCAATTGCACGCTCAGCGCGGCCAGGCGCAGATCGAGTTTCTCAGCAGCCAGCAGCGCCTGGCGGTTCGCGTCCAGGGGCACAGCGTCCAGGCCAAACAGCAGCATCACGCGATCACCCATGAACTGGTTCGGCAGGCCGCCTGCGGCGCGCGCCGTGTCGCCCACCGTTTCGCTGAAGCGATTGAGCGCATACAGCAGATCGTGCGGCAGCAGCCGGCGCTGCGAAGCTGCCCACTGAAAATCCACCAGCATCACGGCAATCTCACGCTCCACGGCCATGCTTGCCGGATCGCGCGGCGCGCGCGCTGTGGCGCTCAGCAGCGGCACCACGCTGATGTCTCCATGCGGGCGCAGTTGGCAGGCGAGCCGCGTGCCCTCGGGCGCGTGGATGCGCATGAGCGTGCGGCGCTCCTCCATGGTCGGCGGCGGGCACTGACCGTCCCCGGCCACCACTTGCACGCGGCAAGTCGAGCAGCGCGCATGTCCACCGCACATCGAGACGTGGGCAATGTGGTGGCTGCGGCTGGCTTCAAGCACGCTCCAGCCGCGCGGCACACGCACAGTGCGGGCGGGATAGCTGATCGAGACCAGGCTTGCGCGACGCTCTTCAATCACGGTGCGCATGGCGCGTGCGATGAGGACTGCGGCGATGGCGCCGAAATAAAGCGCCAGCAGTGCGTCGCGTGCCTGGCCCAACGCGACGCGCTGCGCGTCGCCCAGCACCACGAGGGTCGTAGCGACCCAGGCTGGCTGTTGCGCCAGCAGCGAGACTTCCTTCAGCATCGACAGGAAACCCAGCACGGCGAACACGGGGAGCAACAATGCAGCGCCAAACAGGGGAAGGCGCCAACGCGCGTACCAGGCGCGTCGGCCAAAGGCGAAATTCAGCCCGAGGCAACCATGCAGCCAACCTGGCACCAGCAGGGCGATTTGCCAGCCTTCGCGCCCAGAATGCCAAAGCATCCAGACCACATGCGCATAGTCGGGCGGATGGCCGTAGATCTCAAACGCGAGCCGCGTGCTGACCGCATGGCCGATCAGCAGCGAAGGCATGCCAAACCCGACCGCGATGCGCAGCAACTCCAGCGGCGGCATGCGCAAGGTCCGGTGCTGGTAGAGTGCCAGGAAGGCCAGGGCGATATGCACGGCAGCGGCACCGTACAGGAGCAGCGTACCCGGCGGGCTTTGCCAGAGGGTGACGGCGATGCGCAGTCCGCGTTCAGCGACGGCAATCGACAACAAACCCAAGGCGTGATTGACGAGGTGGGCGGCGATATAGACGAACAGGATCAGGCCGGATGCAAGGCGCAGATCACGGCGGCCTGGATGCAGCGTCATCACGCCTGATGCTTGCGCAAGTTCGGCAGCGTCGGCCGTGCGAAAGGGTGCTTCGGGCGGTGCCACGCAACCGGGGTAACCGGGATAGCCGGGTCATGGGTCGGCATCAGTGCCTCACCAACTGCGCTCGACACTGGCCAGTGCCAGCACCCCAAGCACCGCGAAAATCAGGGAGGCCACGCGGCGCACCAGTCGCATTGAAAGTTTCTTGGCGACAGTTTCGCCGAACACGACGGCGGGTACATCGGCCAGCAGCATGCCCAGCGTCGTGCCCGCGACGACCGTCACCAGGTCGTGATAGCGGGCCGCCAGTGCAATGGTGGCAATCTGCGTCTTGTCGCCCATCTCCGCCAGAAAGAAGATCGCCACGGTGGTGCCGAAAAC
>JANMVO010000201.1:0-7644 GCA_031392805.1 Rhodoferax sp.
CGGTTTGACGGCGCTGGCCGGTGCCATCGCGGTCGGTCATCTGCTCGAGTGTGGTGGCCAACTGACCGGCGGCAATTACGACCCCATCGGGCAAGGGCTGTTGTCGGCATCTGACTATGCACAACTCGGATATCCGTTGGCGCACGTGTACTCTGACGGCAGCGCCGACATCACACTGCTCGACGATGCACCCGGCGTGCTTGACGCTGACACCTGCACGCTGCAATTGTTTTATGAGGTGCATGACCCGGCGCGTTATGCAACGCCGGACCTGATCCTTGATTTCACCGGCATCCGGTTCGAGCAGATTGGTAAAAACCGGGTGCACATGTCGGGTGCTCGCTCCTTAGGGCCCCCGCCCACGCTCAAAGTCGCTGGTTTTCTGGAATTGCCTGGTTTCATTGCCGACTGCGAAATCGGCTTTGCCGGCACCGGTGCCATGGCGCGTGCGCAACGCGCCGCAGCAACCTTGCGGCTGCGCTTGTCCGAATGGAGCGATGACGATATCGCCATCGATCTGGTGGGCGTCAATTCGGTGCTGCGGGCGGGCTCGGTGCCGACCCTGGGGGCACCGGCTGAATTGCGGGTGCATGTTTCAGCGCGCTGCGCCGATCTCGAGATGGCGCAAATCATCGAAGACGAAATTTACGCGCTGACACTGTCCGGCCCGGCTGGCGGCTGTAGCGTGCGCAGCGAGCGCCGTCCGCGCATTGAAGTGCTGGATGGTTTTATTGCGCCAGAATTGGTGCGCGCCGAGATCGAATGGAGCCAGTCATGACGGTCGTCAGAGTGGGTGATATCGCCACCGGCCGCGCTGGCGACAAAGGCAACGTACTTGACCTGACGCTGGTCGCGCGCGATGACGCTGCGTACGCAGTACTTGAAAGGGTTCTGAGTGCCGCCTTCGTGCGTGCGGCACTCAATCGAGTCGTGCCGGGGCCGGTGGTGCGCTATGAAATCCCTGGTTTGCGTGCGCTCAAGTATGTCGCGCCAGAAGCGCTGACTGGCGGCGTCTACGCGTCGCTGCGCCCTGGGCTGCATTGGCAGAAGGCGGCGATCTGGTTGTTGCTTGATCTGGACATTGAGGCTGGCGGTGCCACACGCAGCCCGCAGCCCGGCACGAATTGATCACTAGCCAAAGCGCGTGAATACGCCCACAGCCAACAATCCGGACTACAGCGCAAGCCGTGTGGTGGTTCGCTCGCTGGTTCGCAGCGACTTCGAGCGACCGGCAGCGCCACTGGTGGAGGCCATCGCACGCGCGGACGCGACGCGGCTGCGCGATCTGGTGAGCCCCATGCACACCATGGACTACACCATCCGCACGGCGTGCGCCCCGGCTTTGCCCGTGACCGGCGTCGCGACGCCGGTAGGGTGCGCTTGAGTGTGCGGTTGGTCACCGCAGAGATGCAATGGGATTTTCGGGCGGCGGCGCGGCAACGCTCAGGCTTGTTGCGGCCACTGCCGCTAGCGTGATGCAACGAATCGGAGAATTGAATGCAGATAATTGTGGTGAACCCTACAAGGCTTTGAAATGGACTTTGAACCAGACCGGCTTGAGGTTTTCCTGAAGGACGCGATCAGCGGGCTTGAGGGAAAAATGCGCCTGGATCGCATCAGCGGCGGCCAGTCGAACCCAACTTATTTCGTCAGCTTCGACAATCGGGCGATGGTGCTGCGCAAGCAGCCGCCGGCCAGTCTGCTGCCTTCTGCCCATGCGGTCGACCGCGAGTACCGCGTCATGCATGCGCTGGCGGCCACCGATGTACCGGTACCGAAAATGCTGCTGTTCCATGCCGACCGTGACATCGTCGGTACGCCGTTTTACATGATGGAGCGGCTACAGGGCAGAATTTTTCCGCAGTACGCATTGCCCGACATGGCACCGCCAGAGCGTCGCGAAATTTACATGGCAATGGCAGAGACCATGGCGCGCTTGCACAAGGTCGACTGGGCCGCGATTGGTCTGCAGGATTATGGCCGCCAAGGCAGTTATTTCACGCGTCAGATCGCTCGCTGGACAAAGCAATGGCAAACCGCCAGGACGCGTGAGAGCGCCGACGTTGAGCGGCTAATCGCCTGGTTGCCCAAGAACATACCGAATGAAGGTGAAACATCCATCAGCCACGGTGACTTCCGGCTTGGCAACCTGATGTTTCATCCGAGCGAAGCCCGAGTAATTGGTGTGCTCGATTGGGAGCTTTCCACGCTGGGGCACCCTTTGGCCGATGTGGCCTTCAACTGTGTTGCGTATCACACTTTGCCGTCTGAATACGGCGGCATTCGTGGCCTGAATCTTGGCGCACTGGGAATTCCTGCCGAAGATGAATATTTAAATCACTACTACCGCCAAAGTGGCCGAACCGAGGGAGTTAGCGCGTTTCATCTGGCGTTTGCCCTGTTTCGACTGGCCGTGATTTTTGAAGGCATTGCGGTGCGTGCGGCAAGTGGCAACGCAGCCGCAGAAAATGCAGCTGAAGTCGGCGCGCTGAGCAGTGCATTCGCCAGGCGTGGGGTTGAGTTTCTCGATGGCGCGCTTTAGCCGGAATACAAATGCAGAAGGACTTTTGACATGACACGATGGAACGACACTTGGCCTGCGATCCGCCTGGAGCAGCACTACGGCGACCGAGTGGTGCGCTGCTTCACGGACCGCCCGCGCAGCATGCACGCGCTGCTAGTCAACGCAGCGGCGCGTTACTCTCAGCGCGAGGCCATTGTGTGTGGCGAAGAGCGCCTGAATTGGCAGCAATTGTCCGACCAGTCGGCGCGCCTGGCGGCAGGGCTGGCTCAGCGCGGCATTGCTGCAGGCGACCGCGTGGCGATGCTGATCGGTAACCGCAGCGAGTTTGTAACCGTGCTGTTTGCAATCGCACATTTGGGTGCGATCGCGGTGCCAATCAGCATCCGTGAGCAAACACCAGGCCTTCTTTACATGATCAATGACTGCTCGGCGTCGCTGATTGTCCATGAAGCTGACCTTGCTGACCGGCTCCCAGCCAGTGCGGATATGCCATCGGTGCGAACCCGCGTCTCGTTCGGGGTTTGCGACGGATCGGAAGATTTCAAGTCTCTGCTTTTGGAACAGCCCGGCTTCGGGCCCACCGAGGTCCAGGAAGAAGACATCGCTGCCATCATGTACACCTCAGGCACAACCGGCAACCCCAAGGGTGCGACTTTGACGCATTTGGGCACGGTGCACTCGGCCATGCACTATCAGATTGGCATGGGATTGACGGAAAGTGATGTCGCGATTGCCGCCGTGCCATTGAGCCATGTCACCGGACTGATAGCGCTGGTGGCGACCATGGCACGGTGCGCTGGCAAGCTGGTGATCATGCCGGGCTTCAAAGCGGCAGACTTCCTGGCGCTGGCTGCCCGTGAACGCATGACATACACGCTAATGGTTCCGGCCATGTACAACTTGTGCCTGTTGCAAACCGGGTTTGATCGCCATGACATTTCGTCCTGGCGCGTCGGTGCCTATGGCGGCGCGCCGATGCCGGTGGCGACCATCGCCAGCCTGGCTCATAAGGCGCCTGGCCTCACCTTGATGAACTGCTATGGATCCACTGAGACCACCTCACCTTCAACCCTGATGCCGCAAGGAGAAACTGCCGCCCATAGCGACACCGTGGGCCGGTGCCTGGCCTGCGCCGAAATTGCGGTCTTTGACGATTCGGGACATGAGGTTGCGAACGGACAATTGGGTGAAATTTGGATCAAAGGCCCGATGGTGGTCAAAGACTACTGGGGCAATCCAACAGCGACAGCCAGCAATTTCACCGGGGGTTTTTGGCATTCTGGCGACATCGGCTCAATCGATGCAGACGGTTATGTCAAGGTGGTTGACCGCAAAAAGGACATGATTAACCGGGGTGGTTACAAGATCTACACCATCGAGGTCGAAAACGTCCTGTACGCGCATCCTTCCGTGTTGGAGTGCGCCGTTGTCGCAAAACCGTGCCCGGTACTGGGCGAGCGTGTTCACGCGTTTATCGCCACTCGTGAGGGCGGTGTCACAGCGCTCCAGCTCACAGAGTTTTGCGCTACGCGTCTGTCCGACTACAAAGTGCCTGAGAGCTTTACTATTTCTGAAACACCACTGCCGCGCAACGCCAATGGCAAGCTGGTCAAGCGTGCTCTGCGCGATCAGGCAAGTGCGCTTGCCGCAGTCAGCAAATAGGCCGGTCATCGAACACAACTGCAACCACAAAGGATAGAGCTATGCCAAATGCAGACATCAGCACCTTGGAAAAATTGCGAGCCCAGCTTGGACGGGAGTCCGTCATCACCGAGTGGGTGCTGGTATCGCAGGAGCGAATTGACCAGTTTGCCCAGGCCACGGGTGACTTCCAGTGGATCCATGTGGACGTTGCCCGCGCTGCCAAGGAATCGCCATTTGGCGGCACCATCGCGCACGGTTTTCTCACCTTGTCCTTGCTCGGCAAGTTTTACGACGACGACATCATCTTGCCGTTTTGCGATGTGGGCGTCAATTACGGCCTGAACAAGGTCCGCTTCACCAACCCGGTGCGCGCGGGCAGCCGGGTGCGAGGTCGATTCATTCTCTCCAAACTTGATGACCTTGATGACGGCATTCAAATGACCTGGACAGTCACCTTCGAGATTGAAGGCATTGACCGGCCGGCCTGCGTTGCAGAGCATGTCGTCAGGCGGTATTTCCCTAAAGCGCATAAAGTTCAAGGGCAGGTTTGACCATGACACAAAGAATTGCCATCATTACCGGCGGCGCAACCGGCGTCGGTGCCGCCGTGGCGCGCATGCTGGCCGCGCGGGGCCATAACGTATTGATCAACTACAGCCGCAGCAGCGACGCCGCTGCGCAGGTGGTACAGGAATGCATCGCATTGGGAGCGGATGCTTTGGCGGTCAAGGCAGATGTTTCCAGCGACAGTGATTGCAGGGCACTGGTGCAACAAGCGGTTGCGCGCTGGGGCCGTGTTGATGCTCTGGTGAACAGCGCAGGCACAACCCGGTTCATTCCAATGAGCGATTTGGAGGCGGTTTCCACGCAAGATTTCGAGCAGGTGTACGCAGTCAATACCATCGGCCCATTTCAGATGGCGCGCGCCGTCAGGGCGCACATGCAAGCTGGCAGTGCGATTGTGAATGTGTCATCTATCGCTGGCCTCACGGGCAGCGGCAGCTCACTGCCTTACGTGCTTTCCAAGGCGGCGCTGAATATTCTGACCGTATCGCTTGCCCGGACGCTGGCACCAGCGATTCGGGTGAATGCAGTTTTGCCCGGCATGATTGACGGGCGCTGGATGCGAGACGGCTTGGGCGATGATGCTTTTGAGCGGGTAAAGAACCAGTATGCAGAGGTTTCGGCCCTTGGAAAGATCAGCCAGCCCGAACACATTGCCAGTGCAGTGTGCTGGCTGTTGGAGGCTGATTCAATGGTCACAGGGCAGCTTATCCCGGTGGATGCGGGCTTCATGCTAGGGCGACCTCCATCCGCTGCCGGGTCCCCTGCAAAATAGATCGTTGAAGCCAATCGTCCCGCCTACACAATTGGCTATAAATTACGTAGCGTCAAGCCAGCCGCCCGTGGTTGAAATCGTCCACCGCCTGCTTCAGCTCCTGGCGGGTGTTCATGACAAACGGGCCGTGCTGGGCGATGGGCTCGCCCAGGGGTTTGCCTGCAATCAATAGCGCGCGTGCCGGCTCGTCGTTGGCGGATATGTTGGCGCCGGCTAGCAGCGTGACGCCATCGCCCCCATTGGCCAGGATGGCCATGCGGTTGCGCGGCACCAGCGTGGCATTGCCAGCGGCGTCCACCACATTCAAGCTGCCCCGGTAGACGTAGACGAAGGCGTTGTGTGATGCGTCCAGCGGCTGGCTGAAGCTGGCACCGGCTGGCGGATGTGCCGGATGTGCGGGACGGGCAGGGAAGTGCAGGTCAAGGTAAAGCGGCTCGGTATCTTCACGCTGCATCGCCCCTTGCACGCCGTGGCTGGCCCCGGCGATGATTCGGGCAGTCACGCCTTCAGCCGTGGTGATTTCGGGAATCTCGGCGCTCTGGATGTCTTTGTACCAGGGCGCGCGCATTTTGGTTTTGCCGGGCAGGTTGAGCCAGAGCTGGAAGCCCTCCATCACGCCTTCCTGCTGCTCGGGCATTTCACTGTGGATGACGCCGCGCCCGGCCGTCATCCACTGCACGCCGCCATTGGATATGAGGCCCTCATGGCCCGCGCTGTCTTTGTGGCGCATGCGCCCGGCAATCATGTAGCTCACGGTCTCAAAGCCGCGGTGCGGGTGGCTGGGAAAGCCCGCGCCATAGTCCTTGGGGTTGCTGCTGGCAAAGTTGTCGAGCATCAAAAAAGGGTCAAGCCGGTGCTGCAGGTCTTGCGTGAGCACGCGCACTAGCTTGACGCCCGCGCCGTCTGATGTTGGCTGGCCGGTGACGAGGCGCTCCACGCTGCGCGGATGTTGCAGGCGGGGTGGATTGGGGGCGGGGGTGGCGGTGATGGGGTTGTTCATGCCGGTTAATACGGTGCCAACCGCAAAAACTCAAGATAGTAGAGTGTTTTAGGGCGCTAGCCCTCGTCGCGTATACATATGTAGCTATTTAAATAATAGTAATGGTTGAACATCAGATGACGCGCTGCCCTACTGGTTCAGGCGCTGGCCAGATAACGTGGCCCAACTGGCAAAGCCACCCGCTGGCGGCGCGGCAAGGGTCGCAGGCTGTTGGCGGCTTAGGGGTAAGGTTTTTCATGAGCAATGGTGCAAGGGCGGGACGGCTGCTCGGAATTGGTAACGCGATTTCTGATGGGCACCTGGTGGTCTACTACCCGCACATGCTGGTCCACCCGGCGTTTCAGGGGCAGGGGATTGGGCGGCAGATGATGGCGGCGATGCTTGAAAAATACGCCGGGTTTCATCAACAAATGCTCACCGCCGATGGCCGGGCCATTGCGTTCTACCAATCGCTTGGCTTTGTGCGCGCAGGCAAGACCGAGCCGATGTGGGTCTACGCGGGCGACGGGCATTGAGCGCTGCGGCACGCCGACATCAGATATGACTGCCATGTCCTATAAGTAAGCGACAAATCGGCCTTTATCCAGCGTCCAGTATGCGTATAAAGCTATAAATTAAATAGCATAAAGCCAGCCGCCGGCGGTTGAAATCGTCCACCGCCTGCTTCAGCTCCTGGCGCGTGTTCACGACAAAAGGGCCGTGCTGGGCGATGGTCGGCCATCTCTCATAAAGGGTTTTTTGCTCAAAATTAGCATGGGTTTCTTTGAAGAACTTCTGTCGCGAATTGCTCAATGCGGCACAGCCCTGATGTCGACCGTCGCCACGACATCGAACTGAAAGCATCTAGAAGATGGCACTCATCGATTTCGAACTTGGAACCATCAACGTGGGTACCCTTTCTACTTTGACCTCAGGTTTGGATGCGCAGACAATATTGGCTAAACACGCACGTGTTGAGAAAGGTTGCCAGTCATGACACACGACGTCATCGTCCTCCTTCCCGGCATCGGGGGGTCCCGCCTGGAGCGGGATGGGAAAGCCATCTACGATCTCTCTCTGCGCGCTTTGCCCCGCTTGATCTGGAATTGGGTTGGCGGCGATCTTGCCTATACGGGTGGCAGTGGCAAGCCGGACGAT
>JANMVO010000207.1:0-1876 GCA_031392805.1 Rhodoferax sp.
GCGCTGACGCCTACAACGTGCACGACCCCGCTGACATGCAGCAGGCATTGGGTGCCGCGATCAGCGCCTCGACCCTGACTCGTAAACCGCAGATCATCGTGGCGCACATCGACGTCACGCAGATTCCGCCCTACTATCAAAACCCCGGATTCACGCCGCCACCCGCTATGCAAAACACACCCATCGTGCCTCCCGCCTGGCCCAAACCCATCGGGCCCTACAGCCCGGGCATGAAATCCGGCAATTCAATCTTCATTTCGGGCCAAGGGCCGGTCGACCCTGCCAGCGGCAACTTTGTGCTCGGCAGCTTCGAGGACCAGGCTCGGCTGACTTTCTTCAACATCAAGGCAATCGTCGAGGCCGGTGGGGCAACGCTGGCCGATGTCACACAAGTCAATGTGCACTTGTCCGATCTGAGCGATTTTTCTAAACTCAATGCGGTGTATCTGGAATTCTTCCCGTCCAACTTTCCGGCACGCACTACGGTAGGCTCGGTGCTGCTAGAACACATCGCAATCGAAGTAGATTGCGTTGCGGTGATTCCCTCCTAAAAACTCAATACAGGAGCCTTGCATGGGCAATACTCGAAACGACAATATCCTCGACGTCGCCATTATTGGTGCCGGTGTCGCAGGCGTCTACAGCGGCTGGCGTTTGTTACGCGACGGATCAGTCAAGAAAAAAATTGCAATTTTCGAAGGCAGCGACCGGGTGGGCGGCCGCCTCCTGAGCCTCACGCCCCCTGGCATGCCCGCCACGCGTTGCGAGTTGGGCGGCATGCGCTACATGTCACGCCATGTACTGGTTGCCTGGTTGGTGAAAGAATTCGGTTTCGCGACCGAAGACATGGACGTCGCCAATCCGGCCAACATCGCCTATCTGCGCGGCCGCCAGAACCGCCTGGCCGACCTCAACACGCCCGCGCTTCTGCCCTATCAGTTCGACGCTCTGGAAAAGCGCATTGTCGAACACCCGAAAAACGCGCTGCTGATTTTCGCGCTGCAACAGATCCTGCCAAACTGCTTGACCATCACTTACGACCAACTACTCGCGGAAGTGAAAACGGCCACCTTTGACGGCACGCCGTTACACGAATTGGGCTTCTGGAACGTCATGGCGCGCATTTTGAGCCCCGATGGCTATGCATTTGTCCGTGACACCTGTGGTTACGATTGCCTAGTATCCAACTGGAGTGCGGCCGACGCCATCCCCTTTATCCTGGCTGATTTCGGCACCGGGGTGAATTACTTCCGCTTTCCCAATGGATATGACGAGATGCCGCGGCGCCTGGCAACAGAGTTCCAGACCGCGGGCGGCCAGATCAAGTTCAACACCTGGTTGCGTTCATTTGATACTACTAAGCTGGCGGATCACAGCGTCGGCGTTACGCTTCGTTTCGCGGATGGCCAGGTTGTGCAGGCGCGGCACTTGGTGCTGGCCATGCCGCGCCGCTCGTTGGAATTGCTCGAACCCAGTGGCGCAGTGATGGACCCCCGCCACACCGACGTGCGCGCGCTGATCGAATCGGTCGAGCCGATTCCCCTGTTCAAGATTTTCTTGTGCTACAGCTACCCGTGGTGGAAGCCCGTTGATGTAAGTGTTGGTCGCTCGGTCACCGATATGCCCATCCGTCAGTGCTACTACTGGGGCGTCGAGCCGCGCACGCCGGTCATGGATGGCAACTCCGCTCTACTCGCCTCTTACGATGACGATCTGAGCGTGAGTTTTTGGGCCGGCCTATGAAAGAAGACCGTGGGCACTAAGCTTTACCAGCCGCGCGGTCACCCTGACAGCAATCGGGCCGGCGGCGAATCCTGGGCGGCCCACGCCGCGCCCGATGCGATGGTCGAAGAAGCACACCGGCAGGTCGTGCGGA
>JANMVO010000213.1:0-2164 GCA_031392805.1 Rhodoferax sp.
ACGGCCTGGAACGTCGGCACCGTGCGGGCCTGGATGACGGCACAGGCCACGGCGTGAGGGCTGGCCATGCACAACACCAACATCAAAAATGAAAAAGCGTCTGCACCGACCAAAGTAGCAGACGCTTTCAATAACACCAACTACCTGGATTTTCCCACAGGACAACGTGGAGGTAAAGCCTTTGCGACCCTGGCGGCACGCTTTGCACTGGCAGGCCATGCCCTGACCCGCAGCAACCCAGCAGACGGCGCGGTGATGTACTACGCGGGGCGCTGGGGCTTGCACCGTGCATTGCCTGACCTGGAGGCGGCGGCGCGATTTTTAATGCAGATAGGCGGTGGCAATGTCTAACCCTATCGAGCATTTCCGACTGGCCATTGCGGGGGCTGGCCTTGAAGCACCTGACGCAATCAACCCGGACGGCGCAATCCACCGATTCAGCACGAACGGCAGACGCGGTGATGATTCCGGCTGGTACATGCTGCACACCGACGGCATAGCGGCTGGCGCTTTTGGCTGCTGGCGTGCGGGGCTGCAATCTGCCTGGTGCGCGAAGTCTGACACGGCGATGACCACGGCAGAACGTGAAGCCCACCGACAGCGCATGACAGCAATGAAGGCACAGCGCGAAGCCCACACGCAGGCAACCCAGCAACAGGCCAGCGAGACAGCGGGCGCATTGTGGCAGCGGGCAGACGCGGTAAAAGCACACCCCTACCTGACCACCAAAGGGATCAAACCCCACGGCGTTAAATCTTTTGGCGACAAGCTGCTGATACCCATGCGCGACACGGCGGGCAAGCTGCACAGCCTGCAAACCATAGCCCCGGATGGTGACAAGCGCTTTCACCCGGGCGGGCGCGTGAAGGGCTGCTATCACTCGATTGGCAAACCAGCTGGCGTGCTGATCGTCTGCGAAGGCTATGCGACCGGCGCAAGCATCCATGAGGCGACCGGGCACGCGGTGGCAGTGGCCTTCAACGCGGGCAACCTGGACACCGTGGCGCTGGCCTTGCGTGCCAAGTACCCAGATTTGAAGATCATTGTTGCGGCTGATGATGACCACCTGACAGACGGCAATCCCGGCCTGACCAAAGCCACGGCAGCGGCGCTGGCTGTAGGCGGGCTGGTGGCTGTGCCATCGTTCCCGGCAGGCCGTGGCGACAAGGACACCGACTTCAACGACCTGCACCAACTGGCAGGGGCTGAAGCGGTGAAGGCGTGCCTTGATGCCGCTATTGAATCAATAGCTACCAACGCAAGCGATGCGGGGGCTACAGGCCAGATTGATCTATGGCCAGAGCTGCAACCCTTGATTGTGCAGATTGACCCGCAGGACTACCCGCTGGATGCCTTGCCTGATGCGGTGCGCTGCGCGGTGCAGGAAGTGGCGGCGTTTGTGAAGGCACCGATACCGCTAATTGCCACGTCGGCACTGGCCGCGCTGTCCCTGGCGATTCAGGCCCACATCGACGTAGAGCGGGCGGAAAGACTGTCCGGGCCGTGCGGCCTGTTTCTGCTGGCCATTGCCGATTCGGGCGAACGTAAATCGACGTGTGACGGGTTTTTCACGACGGCCATACGCGACTATCAGGCGCAGCAACAGGAAGCGGCAAAGCCCTTGATTCAGGCTTACAAGTCAGAGCACGACGCATGGGAAGCGCAGCGCAGCGGCTTGAAAGAAAAGATCAAGGCGCTGGCCAAAGACGGTAAACCCAGCACGGCGCAAGTGCAGCAATTGCGCGACCTGGACGCGAACGAGCCGATAGCACCCAGAGTGCCACGGCTGATCTATGGCGATGCCACGCCAGAGGCTTTGACCTATGCGCTGGCGAAGCACTGGCCATCGGGCGGCGTTATCAGTAGCGAAGCGGGCAGCGTGTTTGGCGGGCACGGCATGGGCGGCGATTCAGTCATGCGCAACCTGGCGGCGCTGAATCAGCTATGGGACGGCGCAACCCTGCCCGTAGAGCGTAGATCATCGGAAAGTTTCACCGTCCGGGGCGCACGCCTGACCATGGCGCTACAGGTGCAGGAAGCGACCATTCGCGCATTCTTTGACAGCACAAAAGGGCTGGCACGCGGGACAGGCTTTCTGGCGCGGTTTTTAGTGTCGTGGCCACAATCGACGCAGGGGATGCGCCACTTCACAGAAGCCCCGGCC
>JANMVO010000275.1:0-1524 GCA_031392805.1 Rhodoferax sp.
TTGGTAGGTGGCGATGTGAACCCGGGCATTGCGGGCCGCGTTGTCTCCCTGCTTGCTTTCCACAATGCGCGCCTCATTGCCAAAGGCGGCAAACAACTTGTTGTAGGCCTGGGTGCGCAGTTCATCGCGGTCGCACAGGAACAAGGCTGGCTTGGGCAATTGCCCGGCCTTGCTCAAGCGCCAAAGTAGGTTGGTGGCGATGATGGTCTTGCCCGCACCGGTGGCCAGCGCCAGCAGCACCCGCGCTGGCTCGCCACTTTGTTGGCAAAGAATGATCTTCTCGAACGCAGCACGTATGGCAGCGTCCTGGTAATAACGCGTCTGGGCCCAAGCTGGGCTGTCGGCTTGAAACAGCATCGCGGCTCCGGGCTTCGCCACGTCAATGCCCGTGTCCTTCGCATAACGCGCTGTCAGATCGGGGTGAGGTGGAAAGTCAGGAAATGGAAACGGGCCACTTTGCAGGTTGGTGAACATGTCAAACTCGCCATAGCGGTGCCCATTGCTGGCAAACACATATTTCACGTCGAAACGTTTGCAGTCGGCGTAGCTTTTGGCTTGCTGCATGCCTTTCAAGGGATCCTCACCTTCCCGTTTGGCTTCGAGCACACCTACGGGAAGCGGTTTGGGCATGTCGCCTACCTGTACGCAAAGCAGGTAATCGGTACGGCCTGAGCCTTTGCGGCGGCGACCCTTTGGCCCCGTGGGCTCCACCGGCGCAGGGGTTTCCATCTTGAGCCACTGATGGTCGTTGTAGCCCTTGGTGCGCAGCACGGGGTCTATGAGATAGAACCGTGTTTCCTGTTCGTTATATGTCACAAAACTCTTCCTGAATGGATGCTCCACCTTCTGGCAGCGCTTTCTCCGGACGCTTCATAAGCCACCAGCAGGCGACACCATCACCACACTCGGAAAATACGAAGCATACCGGCGCGTATCGCGCGTCAATACGACGAGGCCGGACACGGCCGCGTGGGCGCCAATGAAGAAGTCCCCCAGGACATTGGTCCTGGTGCCGCCCTGGCGCCGGTAGCGGATGAAAGCCTTGCCGGCCAGAAACAAGGCAGGGCGGGGGATATCGACCATGACCAAGTCCAGGTCTTCGATGGCCTGGTCCAAAGCCTCGGCGGTCGAGAATGTCAACGACAGTTCGGCATAAATGATGGGGTTGATCGCCAGCCGGTGGATTTTGGACTGCGCGCGCAGCTGCCCCACTGACCAATCCGCCCACTGTGGATCGTCTTCCAGCACGTCCACCAGCACGTTGGTGTCAACCAGCAGCATCAGGCTTCGCCGCGCAGAAGAGCCATTAAGTCGTCAGTGCGCCATTTCACGTCCGCCTTGCCACGAACCGCATCAAAGCGGTCGCGTTTTCGGCTGGGTCGCGCGCCCACTTTGTGGATTACTACGTCGCCCTCGGTGTTCACAGCGAAATCCACCGAGCATCCAGCGGTCATGCTCAAGGCATCGCGGATTTGCTTGGGGATGGTGACTTGGCCTTTGCTGGTCAACGTGGTTGGCATGTTG
>JANMVO010000301.1:0-2626 GCA_031392805.1 Rhodoferax sp.
TGCGGCCCAGCCTGACCAACAGCAAGCTGTTTGTGCGCGACCGCAATATTTGCGCTTACTGTGGCGATCATTTTGTTGAAGAAGATCTGACACGCGAGCACATCATTCCGTTTGCGCAAAACGGCATTGACGTGTGGATGAATGTGGTCACGGCCTGCCGCCCCTGCAATCACCGCAAGAGTCACCGCACTCCCGAGCAGGCGCACATGCCGCTGATCTACGCGCCCTATGTGCCCAGCCTTTGGGAAGACTTCATTCTGCGCAACCGCCGCATTCTGGCCGACCAGATGGAGTTTTTAATGGCGCACGTGCCGAAATCGTCGCGGCTGCTGGTTTGACGCTTGTTAGCCTAAAAATTAACCTGTGGGTTAGTTTTCGGGTTAAATTGCTGTTTGAGGCTGTTTTTGTGGATGAAATGGGCCTCTAGCCCTCATCTAATATGCATAGACAGCTACTTTAGTTGTAGCAAATTTGTTGTTGATTGACGGTGATCGCCTGAGAGTCCATAATTCGTGTATCTGTTGAATACACAAAAGCAATTATGAACCGTGATGCCGCCATCAATCTGCGGGCCATGCCTGCCCAGCGGGACTTGATCGACCAAGCCGCGAGTCTGCTCGGCAAAAGCCGTTCAGATTTCATGCTGGAAGTGGCCTGCGACAAGGCGCAGGAGGTGTTGTTGGATCAAGTGTTCTTCCGCCTGGATGCCGATCAGTTTCAGCAATTCATGCGTCGCCTGGATGCCCCGCCGAAGGCCAGCCCCGGTCTTGAGCGGTTAATGGCTGTCAAAGCACCTTGGCGCAGCAGCCCGGTATGAGCCTGCTGCTGGATGCGCCGCAGCCTCTGGCAGCTCATCACATCCTTACCGAATTTGACTGCGGGCAAGCCCCGTTGAACACCTGGCTCCAACGCCGTGCCATGGCCAACCAGTCCAGTGGTGCCAGCCGCGCCTTTGTCGTGGCAGATCCCGAGCATCGCGTTTTTGGTTACTACGCCATCGCGGCAGGCGCCGTCTCACACGCGGATGCGACAACCACCACCCGGCGAAATATGCCAGACCCCGTCCCCGTGATGGTGCTGGCGCGGCTTGCGGTTGACGTTCGCACCCAGGGCTTGAAGCTCGGCGCTGGTCTGCTCCAAGATGCCGTCAGACGCGTGCTGGTGGTCTCAGAAAACGCGGGCGTGAGAGCGCTGCTGGTGCACGCCATAGATGAGCGCGCCAAGCAGTTTTATGAGCACTACGGATTTCAGGTGTCGCCCATGCATCCGATGACTTTGATGTTGCGTTTGGCGAATGCCAGGTCGTAATTCTCAGACTGTGATCGGCAGGGAAATGCGGCTATATGGGCTCTTCATATTCGCCGCTTACACTGCCGCCTGGTGACTACGTATTTCATTTTAATTTTTCAAGCAGCATTGCTCGGTCAGTGAGTATTACATCCCCCGCGCTGCCGAACTAAAGCTGGATTTAAATCCCGCGCGCTGTAGTGTAGCCACCACGAAAGTTGGAGGTGAAGTTGGTTCGGAAAGCGCGATCTGCGAAAAATTTCACTGAGCGTCCGAACAGTCGCACTTCGCGTGCTGCTTAACTTTGACGCTAGGCTTCACACGCCAGTTCGCCGCCAACTCCAAACCCGCCGATGCGGCCCGGATGGGTGGGGACGCGAAATCAAGGAGGAGCGGTCGGTCCTAGACCGCTGCGGGGCACATTCGCGTAGCAACCCACCCCGGCCTCATCGGCTCGCCCACGCTTGAATGCTGTATTCAAACGCTGGAACTTTGGAGCAAGTCAAGCAAACACGCCAGCCGAGTCCTGCATCCGGTCCGACACTTCACCCAGGTGATGCAGCGTGTCGCCAAAGGTCATTTCCATCTGCGTCAGCCGCTTGAAGTAGTGGCTCACGATGTATTCGTCTGTGACACCAATGCCGCCGTGCAACTGGATGCACTGCTGGCCGACAAAGCGCATGGAATTGCCTAGCTGGTACTTGGCACGTGCCATGGCCGCGCGTCGCTCAGGGGCCGGCGCATTGAGCTTGAGGGCAGCGTAGTAGCTCATGGAGCGCGCCAGCTCCAGCTGCATCTTCACGTCGGCCATGCGGTGGCGCAGTGATTGAAAGCTGGCAATCGTCACGCCGAACTGTTTGCGGGTGTTCATGTATTCGACAGTGATGGCGACCATTTTGTCCATCACACCCACGGCTTCGCCGCAGGTGGCGGCAATGCCGATGTCAACCGCATGTTCCAGCGCGGCCAGTCCGTCCAGCGTGATCAGGCTGGCGGGCGCATCTTTCAGGCTCAACTCGGCAGCGCGGCCACCGTCCTGAGTGCCGTAGCCACGCGTGGTGACGCCGGTTGCGCTGCGCTCGACCAGGAACAGGGCGATTTTTCCGTCCAGCTTTGCCGGGACGATGAACGCCTCAGCTCTGTCACCGGAAGATACTATGCTTTTAGTAGCTATTAATGTATATCCAGAGCTGGCTACAGCCGCTTTTGACTCGCATACATCAAGTTTGTAGCGCCCAGCGCGCTCCTGGCAGGCCAGCACCACCAGCGCCTCGCCACTGGCAATTTTGGGCAGCCACGAAGCCTTCAAACTCGCGGGCGCGTAACCGGCCAGCACGCC
>JANMVO010000324.1:0-9025 GCA_031392805.1 Rhodoferax sp.
GTGATGCGCCAGGCGCTGGAGTGCACCCACAAGGGCTGGGGCCGCAGCATCATCATTGGCGTGGCGGAAGCGGGCGCGGAGATTTCGACGCGGCCGTTCCAGCTCGTGACGGGACGCAAGTGGGAAGGCTCGGCCTTTGGCGGTGCCCGGGGCCGCACCGACGTGCCAAAAATTGTGGACTGGTACATGGAAGGCAAGATCAACATTGACGACCTCATCACCCACACCATGCCGCTTGAGGACATCAACAAGGGGTTTGACTTGATGAAAAGCGGCGAGTCGATTCGCGGTGTGGTGCTGTACTGAACCGCTGAAGGGGCCAGCGGCCAGAAATGATCCAATTTACCCATAAAATTGGCCTCTAGCCCTCGTGCAGCATGCATAATTAGCTACTTATTTAATAGCAATGAACACACTTCAACCGTCACGTCAAATCAAAGCCGGTGCGCTCGACGTGGCGCTGTACGAGGCAGGCCCGGCGGATGGCACGCCCGTGTTTCTGATGCACGGCTTCCCCTACGACATTCACACCTATGCCGAAGTTGCGCCGCTGCTTGCAGCAAAGGGATGCCGCATCTACGTGCCATCCCTTCGCGGTTTTGGCGGCACACGTTTTTTGAGCGACGCCACGCCGCGCTCGGGCGAGCAGGCAGCGCTGGGGGCCGACCTGCTGGCGCTGATGGACGCATTGGCAATTCCAAAAGCCGTGCTGGCCGGCTACGACTGGGGTGGCCGCGCCGCCTGCGTGGTGGCTGCGTTGTGGCCCGAGCGCTGCGCCGGCCTGCTGTCTTTCAACAGCTACAACATCCAGAACATTGCGCAGGCGATGGTGCCGGACACGCCCGAGAACGAACTAAGCTACTGGTACCAGTACTACTTTCACAGCGAACGAGGGCGCAACGGGCTCTTGAAAGACAGGCGGGCCATCTGCCGGCTGCTATGGAAATTGTGGTCACCCACCTGGGCGTTTGACGACGCCACGTTTGAACGCAGCGCTGTGGCGTTTGACAACCCGGATTTTGTGGAAGTGGTGATCCAGTCGTACCGCCACCGGTATGGCCTGGCAGCGGGCGACCCGGCTTATGCAGACATTGAGCGCCGTCTGGCAGCGCAACCCGCCATTACCGTTCCCGCCATCACTTTTGACGGGGCTGACGATGGCGTGCGCCCTGTCGCCCCTGCGTCGCAGCACGCCCGCTTCTTCACCAGCCCCAGGTCCCACCGCGTAGTGCCCGGCGTGGGCCACAATATGCCGCAGGAAGTGCCGCCGGTGTTTGCCGATGCGGTGATTGAGCTTTGCGGAAAAGGATTTTCGGAATAGACCTTGAGATATTGGCCGTTGTGAATTCAGCTTGAAAGCATAAAATACCCACTTGGTAATACTTTTGCTTCGTCAGTAAAATCTGTGGCCAAGAGCGCGTGCGCGCAGAGTCGGTCGTGCTGGCCGTGCAAGACACGACCAGCGCCAACTACACCGCGCATGCAGCCACCCGAGGGATGGGTCCGATTGGCTCGACCGCCAATGGTCCCGAGGGACTGCACCTGCACTGCACACTGGCCTTTAGCCCGCAGGGCACGCCATTGGGATTTCTGGATGTGCAGTGCTGGAGGCGCGACCCGGCTGAGTTCGGCAAGAAGGCCAAGCGTCAATGTGGCGCAAGCTGGTGAGTGAAGCAGGCACCCAGGCGGATTGATCAGGCGGCCTCTTATTTCCAACCAGTGCCATGCCACTGACGAAATACGGCATCCCGGACTTCATCGCCGATGCGAAAAAGGTGTTGGCTACCAACGACCCTCGGCGCTGAAGAAGCTTGCCGTCGGAGAGCGTCTGCGCGAACTGGCAAAAAGAGATGACCTGCTGCGGTTTGGAAGGCCGATGGGGGATTCCGATGCATCGAACTTCAACTGGATCCTGCATCGGGAATCGCTGAACCTGATGCTGATCATGGTTGCGTGGTTGCCGGGATATTGACTGCGCAAAGTCGTAATCTGGGCAGTGCCAAGTTCTCACCGCCATTCAGCCGGTGTCTTTGATCAACCGCAGGGTTGACAATTCCGTTGCCAAGTCAATCCAGCGCTGCATCAGGAGCTTCATGCGCCCGTAGTTCTTGAGCTGCTTGCGCACTGCAGGCAAATCCTCCTTCTTCACGAACTTGCTGCTGCTTTTGCCCTTTCGGGTGTAGCTGATCTGGTAGTAGGGTCCGTGCTTTACGGGTGGGGTGGCCTTGCAGCGGCACCCCGGGGAGCCGCAAACGTTGTACTGGGTCGAGAGGCTGCCCGGGCGCAGATCACCAAGGTCTGCAAGGCCCTGCTTGACCTTCTCAATCTGTCGTTGCAGCGTTGCTTCACGGCGGGTGTCCATGGCAAAAATCCGGTCAGTTTTGATGTGTAAAGTGTAGCGATTTTTTTTCCAATAGCTTTACAATGCTACCGGCGTGATGGCGAGATGCCTACAGCCATCTCCAGGAAACACCCTCATGAAGCTATGGACTCAATGGCTGCAAGCGGTACGCTTTCTGCGACCGGCCTGTCACCGCTCACTGACCTTTCTATCTATTGGCCCCTGCCTGGGCGCCGCAGGCCCCCCCCCAGGTTGTGGACAGGCAGGGGTTACCCCGTGCGTGCGTGCAGCAACACGCGGGGCGGCGCATTTGATCTTGCTTTGGCGTTACTGCGTAACTTTGACGTTACTGCGTAACTTTGGCGTTACTTCGTAACAGCCGCCCTTGGCAGTCTGAGTCGTCCATCGCAGTAGTCAGCGTGGCCGTTCCCACCCGGTCATCGAGCACCTCCGGCAGGTCATTGCGCTCAGGGGCGCTCTTCGGGGAAATCGCAAAGTCGTCAATCACCTGCAGATTGAGCTTGGCCAGTTGCACCAGGCGAAATAACGCTGCTGGCCGCACTCGCAGCTTGACGTTTGAGTTTGTCAAATCAGGCTCCGGTTTGTGCCACTCCCTGGTATCGGTGACCCACTGGATGAACGCGCGACGCGGGAACTTCTTTGTTAAACTTGATCCAGTTGATCAGCTTTCATGTGGATTGTCTTTTTATGGCGCCAAGAATAAAGGAGCATGGTTATGGTCAAGATGTGCAGCTTTATTGTGGGTACCTTTGCCGCTGCCTGTAGGATCGTTGTGACATCATGATCCGCCGCTTGGAGGGAAGAAGCACGCTTGTGATCGGCGCCGGATCTGCCAATGCCAACGCGCCGGGGTGGAGCAACGGCAAGATGACAGCCGAGAGCTGGAGTGTGGGCAAGGCGACGGCCGTGGTGTACGCCCGCGCCGGCGCCGTAGTGACTTGCGTCGACAAGAACCTTGCGGCGGCCGAGGCGACTGCCGCCATCATCCGCAGTGAGGGCGGCGAGGCCTATGCGCTTGCCTGCGACGCGACCAAGCTTGACGCTGTCCAAGCCATGGTCGCAGCGCACATGCAACGGGCCGGGCGCGTGGACATCCTGCACAACAATATCGGAGTCCTCGAACTCGGCGGGCCGGTCGAGACTTCCGAGGAGAGCTTCGACCGGGTGATGGCGGCAAACATCAAGAGCATGTTCCTTACCTGTAAAGCGGTGCTGCCGATCATGGAGCGCCAAGTCAAGGGTGCAATCATCAATATCTCCTCGATTGCGAGCGTGCGTTACCTCACGATGCCCTGGATCGCCTACAACGCATCCAAGGGAGCGGTCAACGCCCTCACGATGGGGATTGCGGCTCAGTATGCGTCAAAGAATATCCGCTGCAATGCCATTGCACCGGGGCTGTTGTCCACGCCAATGGTCCATGATCCCTACAAGGATACCCAAGGGAATGTAGAGTCCATCATGCGTTCGCGCGATGCCGCCGTTCCAATGGGCCGGCAGCCCGAAGCATGGGACGTGGGCCATGCTGCAGTCTTTCTCGCGTCGGACGAGGCACGCTTCATTACCGGTCAGATCCTGCTGGTTGATGGCGGCAGCTCTCTTTTCATACCGAGCCCGCCGCTGAATCCGGCAACCGCTCGCTCTGAGCAATAAAAGCCATATCGGCAAGCACCGCACGCACCGCGCGCAAAACCTGGAGACAAAATGAACGCAATTCAAAAAAGGGCTTCTGCGCCGAAACATGATCAACCCAAGACAACGCTTGGTGCCTCGCTCGGAAAACTCGCAGCAGGCGTGGCCCTCGCCAGCCTGGCCTTGGGTGCCAGCGCCTTCGAGCAACCCGCCGACGGCGTGTTCAAAGACCGGATCGAATGGGGTGTGATCATGGACATGAGTGGCACGGCTTCAGGCTCGCAGATTCCCTGGGTCAAAGGTTTTCAAACCTATATGCGAAAGGTCAATGAGGGTGGCGGCATCCACGGCCGCAAAATCATTGTGATGGCCGAAGACGACCGCTACGACGCCGCACTGATCCGGATTCTCTATGAAAAGATGGGCAGCCAGACACCGGTGCTCGGAATATCCGGCCTGGGCAACTCCAGTGCCCAGGTCGCGCTCATGCCGACCATCCGTCGTGGCAAGGTGCCCATCGTGGGCACCTTTGCGATCACCCGGGCCGGGGTCGAGCCGGCAACGCCGATGTACTACAACGGCTTTTGCGGGTTCAAGCAGATGGCACAGGTAGGCGTCGGTTTCTTTACCGACAGGCTCAAGCTCAAGGCACCCAAGGTGGTAACCGTGCATATGGACGTTGCTGGCGGCAAGGAGTATGCCGATTACATCGAGGCGGAAGTTGCCAAGCGTGGCGGCACCGCCAAAGCGCTCCCGATCAAGGTGGGTGCGGTCGATGCCAACTCCCACGTGCAGGAAATCATCGCCATGAAGCCCGACTTTGTAACCGTCTACGGCGTCCCCTCGCCCACCATTTTGCTGATGCGCACCATGGCGCAGTTCGGATTGAACATCCCAACATTTTCGATCACTCAACTCGGGACGCCCGACATCTATTCGGCCTTTGATGCTGCGGTTGGCAGTAATTACTACTTTGTAAGTTGCTTCACACCAGCCGATGTCGATGAGCCCGGCGATGGCGTCAAAGAGATGGCGGCCATGGCAGACAAAGCTGGGCATTCGGCGCTCAAGAACAATGTCAACTTCGTGGCCGGCTGGGTGGTTGGGCAACTGGTGGCCGAATCGATTGCCAAGACGGGTCCCGAGCCCACACGTGAGAAGCTCGTCGAGTACCTGGCCAAGGGCTTCGAAGTCGACACCAAGGGCGCATCATCATCACTCAAATACACGAAGGACGACCACCGGGGATTGCTTGAGCTCAGGCCTTACAGCTATGACTACCAGAACAAGAAATACAAGGCTTACGGCAAGTACAGCGACTATTCGCATTTAGTGAAATAAGCCGTCTGTCACTCACTGCTGGGTGCTGCCTGCCCTGCGCGCTACCCGGGGATCGGTGATCAATGTGGCCTCGATTGCCGCGTTTGCAGAGTTGGGGTGCAGCGCCGGATTGCAGACCGGTGACGGTCGACTCGCACGACCAACCTCCAATACGCAGGCTCGCGCGATTGAAATTCCTGTCCAAGTCAACTCCGTATACGCATACGCAAACGCTCAACGGTTGCGTCATGCGGGCTGAAAGTAAAGCCGGTCGGGGTTATCGACGAGAGCCTTGGTTCGCAATTTTTCGTCCGCAAACCAATTGGCCAGCGCATCCAGCAAGGCACCATCGTCGGGTACTGCGTCACCGTAGGAGACGTGCGGCCAATCGGTGCCCCACAGAATGCGCTCCGGATTCGCTTGAGCGAGCAGGCGGGCACGCTCTCTGGAAGGCGGAAAATGCGCGCTGGAGAGCTTTACCCAGGCCCGGCCCTCGGCAAGGAGATCCAGCAGTATTCGAAAGCCTGGTTCGTCGGTACCGCTGGACTCGAGCGTTTGCGCCATGTGATCAAACACGATGGGCACCGGCAGGCGACGCAATCGGTGGGCGAGATCGGGCAGGTCGCGTGAATCCAGGTAAAGCTGAAGGTGCCAGCCGAAGGTAGCAATGCGGGCTGAGACCGATTCGAGTGCATCGAAGCTGAGCCCGCCCTTTGCGATCATTTGAGCGCGCACGCCACGGGCGCCGCGTTCATGCCTTGCGCGGAGGTTGGCTGTGGTCACATTCTCTTCAACGACGACGACAGCCCGGGCCCGGCCCCCAGCTCGGCTCACGGCATCCAGCGTGCACTCGTTGTCAGATGCGTAAAAACTCGGCTGCACGATGACGCACCGTTCCAGCCCAAGTTTTGCGGCGGTTGGTCGATAGTCTTCCCAGGTCGCTTGCGGCGGCGTGAGGCTGCGGTTCTCGCTAAAAGGGTATCTCGCGAGCGGCCCAACAATATGCATGTGGCTGTCGCAAGCTCCTGCTGGAACGACAAATCCTGGCGCGCTGATGTCTTTCCTGAAGCCGTGCCTGTTTGTGCTTATTGCCGATTTGGACACCAGACATCCTTTCATTAAGTGCGCACTGCCGCACTGCCTTAGCGGGCAGGCTAACCGCATTTTCGAGCAGCGAGGATTTTTCGCCTGCATGCAGGACGAATTCCGCAGTAAGCACTACGGTCGGTGCCAGTTTATACGCGAACACACTACCAAACTATCAATTTGACAGGAACAATGGACCCAGAGATACTAATTCTCGGGGGCGCGCTTTTGTTCCGTTGCGGGTTCGCGCCATTTTCCACAAGATACATAAGGAAGATCATGGCTCGAATTCTCCGCTTTGTGGCTCGCGTTTTGTCAGCGCTAGCCTGCGTCCTCGCTTTTTCCGTCGCGTACGCACAGCCGTACCCGAGTCGTCCGATCACACTTGTGGTCGCCTTCGCAGCCGGAAGCCTCAGCGATACGGTCGCGCGCCACTTGGCCAACGACCTGACCGCGGTTCTGAAGCAGACCGTCGTGGTCGAAAATAAGCCCGGCGGAAGTCAGACCATTGCAGGAAGCTACGTAGCCCGTGCCCGCCCGGACGGTTACACCATCTATATGGCTAATATGCCTGCAGTCGTGGCGCCTTCGATCCAGGCAAATCTGCCGTACCAGGGCGTACGCGACTTCGCTCCGGTCACATCGGTGGTATCGGTGAAACTGGTGCTTTATGTCACGCCTAGTTTGCCTGCAAAGAACCTGAACGAGTTCATCGCGCTGGCGCGTGCCAACCCTGGTAAATACACTTATGGCTCATCCGGGGTCGCAACCCCCATTCATCTCGTGGGCGAAATGTTCAACGGACAAATGGGCGCCAGTACGGTGCATATCCCCTACAAGGGTAGCAACGAGGTGTTGCAGGCGCTGGTTTCCAATCAGATCACCTTCGGCTTTCTCGGGTTTGATGGGATGCAGTTTGTACGCAATGGTCAATTGAAGACCTTGGGCATCGCAACTTCAAAACGCGACACGTCGGCGCCGGACGTCCCCACTTTAGATGAGGCTGGGTTGCAAGGTTTTCGGGCCGGCGTCGATTTTGTTGTCGTCGCGCCAAAAGGCACACCCGCTGAAGTCGTCGCAAGGCTGAATGACGCGATTAGTCAAGTGACAGCGTCGGAAACTTTTTCGGGGCGGATCAAACAGATTGGCGGCATCGAGATTGCAGCACCAGCCACGCCAGCGCAGACGGGGGCCTATATTGCGAGTCAGGAGGCGAAGTGGGACGCCATCGTCAAGGCGGCGAACATCAAGCTCGAGTAAGCCGCCCTGTGGTGAAAAATTGAATCACGGCTTTATTTCTGGCCGGCGCCGTTCAACTGCAGACCAAGGTGGTTTCAATTGCCGGGCCACCGTGCGCAGCCAAGGTCCATAAACGGTGGGTGCAGCCGTCTGGTGCATCGGCACAAACCATGACAGGACCGCCGCAGTAAAGCGGCGAACGCGCGCGGAAGGTGGCGCGCTTAATCGTCGCTTCAGGATGCCAACGCCGGAATGTCTCGGTCAAAAGCATCGCCTGCAAAGGCCCGGAGAAAACAGCACGAGAAAACAGGGGTCACGAGAAAACAGGGGTCAGGTCTTTCATTATCATATTTGGTTAAGATAGCGCTATGGCACGTCCTCTCCGTCTGGAATTCGCACACGCCCTGTACCACGTCACCTCGCGCGGCGACAGGCGAGAGGACATCTACCATGACGATGCAGACCGCCAGGCCTGGTTATCAGTGCTGGCCCAGGTGTGCAAGCGCTTTAACTGGACGGTGCATGCCTACTGCCTGATGAGCAACCACTACCACCTCTTGGTAGAAACGCCCGACGCCAACTTGTCGGCTGGTATGCGCCAGCTCAACGGCGTCTATACCCAGCTGACCAACCGGACGCATGGACGGGTGGGGCACGTGTTTCAGGGCCGCTTCAAAGCCATCTTGGTTGACAAAGACAACTACCTGCTGGAGCTGGCACGCTATGTGGTGCTGAACCCGGTACGCGCCGGCATGGTGCAAGACCCTGGTCAATGGCGTTGGAGTTCCTATGGCGCCATGCTGATGCCCGGCTGGCTGCCTGGCGCTGAGTGGCTGGCCACTGACAAGTTACTGGCTTACTTCGCGCCAGACCAGCAGTCATTGGACCGAGAAAAAGCCCAGCAGCGCTACGTCGAGCATGTGCGCCAAGGCATCGGATTGCCGCCTGTATGGGAAGCTTTAAGCGGGCAGGTGTACTTGGGCGATGAGAAATTCGTCAACAAAATGAGTGCCATGGCAGAGCAAAGTCCACAAGGCGCGCGGGCAGGACGGTCCCGATTGGAGATACCCAACGCCCAGCGCCGGCCTGCGCCGTTGCCGCTTGCGGTCTACGTTGAGCTACATCCCAACAACCGCAACGCTGCGATTCAAGCCGCCTTTGCCACAGGCAGCTACACCATGGCGCAACTGGCCGAGCACTTTAAGCTGCATTACACCAGTGTCAGCCGGATTGTGAAGTTGGCATGAAGCTGTTTTCTTATAATGAAAGACCTGACCCCATTTCTTCAAAAAGAATTGACACTTTTGAAAAACAGGTTTACCGTCAATCGCCAATATTAGTTCCAGGGTGTAACTACCATCCTTTCAATTTTTGGAGGTTTCCATG
>JANMVO010000338.1:0-2550 GCA_031392805.1 Rhodoferax sp.
GCGATGAATACAGCGCTGGCAGGTCATAGCGCGCCCAGTTCGCGCAGCACGTCGCGCAGGTCACGGGCAACGAACGCCACGCCACCAGCCCCACGGATGCGCTCCAGGAATACGGCTTGGTCGGGTCGCAGCTGTCCGCTCTTGGTTTTCACCTCCACACCCAGCATGCGGCCATCCTTCAATTGGCCCAGCACGTCAGGGCAGCCCTTGAACCCGAACCGAACGAACCGGGCACCTATCCGGGCGGCACCGCTGTTCATCCGCTCGCACCAGGCAACGGCGGCATGCGTGTTCAATGCCTTCAAGACTTCCACCAGCGCGGCAGCTTCGCGGCGGTCATTCTTTCGCGGGGTCTGTTGCTCCAGGCCGAATAAATCAGTCATTGGCAACCCCCTTCATTGCCTTGGCATCTTCGCCGGCCTTACTCCAAAGGGCGGATGCTTCCTGCTTGTTTAGCTTATGGGTGTCGCAGTGCTTGCGGCCAAATGCTTTGCTCGCGCCTGTCCGTGGCGTTGCAACTGTGAACGGGGCTCCACATACAGCGCAAGCCGATTCCCAAAATGATAGCTCAGTCTCGGTTCCATCTTTGCGCGTGTACGGTTCGAAGGTCAGCCACTTGAACACGCGACCGTCTTGGGTTTGTGCGTCAGTCATCATTGCACCAGAGAATGATTTTTCAGTCATTGCAGCCCCCGGAAAATCCCCCCGATTTCTTCCCCACCCTCCTATAGAGGGTGTGGGAATTTCGGGAAAGTTCGCAGAATCCCCAAATAGTGCTTTTCGGGAATTTCGGGAAAGTCAAACCAGCCATATCCACCCCTGATTGAAACCAAGCAAACCCTTTGCTATCAGGTCTTGGATGGCTCTTTTGGCGCGTTCAGGCTTGCGCTTTTCCTCCACGGTTATCAGGCGACTCGCTGCAATAATCAGGGCGGCATCCAGTTCAATGCAGGGGCGAAGTGGTGGGGCTCCAACCTTGCCCGTTTGCCCGGTCTTGAAAAGCAGCCTCAAGGCGTCCAGAATCAGGCGCTGATTCGAGCCCCCCGACAACTTCGCACGGACTTCACGCGGCCCGTTATCGGCCACCACCACGCACGATGTAACGGCGTCCCCATAGTCATCCGTGCCCAGCGTTTCAATTTCCAGCTTGAACGGATGCGCTCCACCGTCCTCCCCGTCCTTTGCTTTGGCAACTTTCCATTCCCGGCGCTCGCCATCGCGTGAGACTTCCACGGCGGCATCCATCGCAGCGAATAGCGAACTGTGCCCACGTAGCCCTTTGGTTGCGTCCTTGCCGGTATGGTGAACCAGCACCACCAGCCCATTGATAAGGCTTTGCAGCAGCTTGGCGGCGCTCAGGATTTCGCCCATGTCCTTGGAACTGTTTTCATCAGCAGTCGGGGCGGCCCGATTCAACGTGTCGAGGAACACCACAGCGCCAGCAGGCACCACGGCGGCCAGGTCTGCAACGTCTTGCGGCACTGTCAGCTTGAACGGCTGCAACACCATATGCAGGCCAGCAGGCAGCGCGCGGCCCGTGTGTGCTTCCCATGCGGCCACGCGCAGCTTGAACCCGGCTTCACCCTCCAAGGCGGCATATACCACGGGCGCGGCGTCCACCCGGCAATCAAACCAGCGGCAGCCCTCAGCGATGGCGGCGGCCATATCGAGCGCCAGAAACGATTTCCCGCTGGCGCTTGGGCCGTACAGCCCAGCCACCCCCACGGCGGGCAGCACACCACGCACGCGCCAGGCAAGGGCGGGCAGATTGCGCAAGTCGTCGGCTCCCAGCAGCTTGTAGCGCGGCTCCGGCCGGGGCGGCTCGCTGGCCGATTCCAGCAGCACGGCCAGCGCATCGCCACCATCACGCTGCATAAGGTCGTTCACGTCGCTGTTTTGCGGCCAACCATCGGGCATGTTCACCACAGCAGCGCCTACCTCTTGCGCTATCTTGGCGGCGTCCGCTTCCTTGCCCACGTCTGGCACCAGCACCAGCCTGGCGGATGCGTCACGCTGGCGCAGTTCAGCGGCAACTTTGCGCACATTGCCAGCGCCGAAACACACCACGGACGCGGCACCAGTCGCTTGCCAGCAGCTCCAGGCAGCGCCGATGCCCTCGCACACGTACACCGTGCCGCCGGGTGTCAGTTCGCCCACGGTGAACCATCCTTCTATGCTGGCACCGGGCAGGTTCAATTTCGACGGTTTGCCTTTCGCTTTCAGGCGCTCCGCAACGTCAGGCGGCGCAATGAATTGCAGGCTCGATAGGGAACCATCGGCGCGGATGACTGGCACCACCAGAGCCCCGGCCATGCTTTCGCCACCAATACGCAAGCCATCACCAGCAGGCACCACGCGCAAAGCATCCAAGGGCACGCCAGCGGCCCGCTTTTGTGTTGCATAGGCGTGCTCATGCGTAGCGGGCTCAAAGCGGCCCCACGCCTCGCTAGGGCTCATGCCAGGGGCAGGCTTGGGCGGCGGCTCTGCGGCCTTTCTGGGGGCTTGTCGTGGCGTTTTGCCATCAATCCATCCCCGGTCGCGTGCCATGCC
>JANMVO010000343.1:0-2852 GCA_031392805.1 Rhodoferax sp.
TCATGTAGATACCACAAGGGCTAGAGGCGAAAATGACCTCCAAAAACCGGAAAATCCGGTCAGTCAGGGCAAAACAGACCGCCTGATCATCATCGCCCTGGACCCCGGCCATGGCGGCGAAGACCCCGGCGCGCTAGGCCCCGGCGGCACGCGCGAAAAAGACGTGGTGCTGCGCATTGCCCACCGCCTGCGCGACCGGATCAACGCGGCGACCATCAAGAACGGCAAGTCACAACTGGCGATGCGCGCCTTCCTTACCCGCGACGCCGATTTTTTTGTGCCGCTGCATGTGCGGGTGCAAAAGGCGCGCCGAGTCCAGGCAGATTTGTTCGTCAGCATTCATGCGGATGCGTTCTTCACGCCGCGTCCGCAAGGCGCCAGCGTGTTCGCGTTAAGTCAGGGCGGCGCCTCCAGCAGCGCAGCGCGCTGGATGGCCGACAAGGAAAACAGCGCCGACCTGATTGGCGGCCTGAACGTGCACGCCAAAGACGCCCAGCTACAGCGCGCCCTGCTGGACATGAGCACCACGGCGCAGATCAACGACAGCCTCAAACTGGGCGGTGCCCTGCTGGGTGAAATAGGCCGCGTGGGCAAGCTGCACAAGCCGCGCGTCGAGCAGGCCGGCTTTGCCGTGCTCAAGGCGCCCGACATCCCCAGCGTGCTGGTGGAGGCAGCTTTCATCAGCAACCCGGAAGAAGAAACCAAGCTCAACAGTGACGCCTATCAGGAGCAACTGGCCGATGCGCTGATGCGCGGTATTGAAGGCTACTTTGCCAAAAACCCGCCGCTGGCGCGCAATCGTCAGATGTAATTCGGAGACCGCCATGAAATCTATTACCCTGTTGCGGGCCAGCAACGCCAGCGCCCTTTCACTTTCACTTGCTGTGTCACTTGCCCTGTGCGCACCCGCGCAGGCCCGGGTCACGCGCATCGTCATTGATGAGACAACCCCCATGGCTGTGCCAGCGGGTAGCGTGGCGCCCACCATCGCCTATGAGCAAGTCGCGGGCCGTGCGTTTGGCGAGCTGGACCCCAAAGTGCCCGGCAACGCCCTCATTCAGGACATCGAACTGGCCAAGGATGCCGATGGCAAGGCGCGCTACGTTGCGTCTTTCGTCATCTACAAACCGGTCGATATGGGCAAGGCCAGCGGCTTGCTGTGGCACGACGTGCCCAACCGGGGCCGCGTGTTCCCGTTTGCGCCTCAAGAGCTGGCCTTGGGCGATGTCATGCTGGCCAGCGCCTGGCAGGGGGATAACGCGGGTGCCACCACTGTGCGTCCCACCGCCAGTGCTTCTGGCATGCAGTTTCTGCAAGTACCCATCGCACGCGCTGCCAACGGCAACCCTGTCATGGGCGAGGTGCTGGGGCGCATTGTGAACCGCGCAGGCCCGGCCTCTCAACCCTTGCTGGTGCAGACCAACCCGGTGCCGTACAAGCCGGTCAGCCTGGACACCCGCCTCTCGAAACTGGTGTCACGCACGGGTGAAAACCAGCGCGGCGAGGTGACCGGTGAAGTGGGCATTGCACCGGTCGACTGGGCCTGGGCCAAATGTGACGCTGCCAACCCGTTTCCCGGCACGCCTGACCCAACTCAAATCTGCCTGAAAAACGGTTTTGATGCGGCGCGGCTTTATCAGGTCGTTTTCACCTCGGCAGACCCCTATGTGCTGGGCATCGGATTTGCCGCCTGGCGCGATGTGGCAAGCTTTTTCAAACACTCAACCGCTGACGACGCCGGCCTGCCCAACCCGATTGCCAAAGGCGTGAAATACAGCATCACAAGGGGCATTTCGCAATCCGGCAATTTCCTGCGTGGCTGGCTGCACCTGGGATTTAATCAGGCGGAAGACGGCGCCCAGGTGCATGACGGCATGTGGCCCATCATTGCCGGGCGGCGCATCGCCCTGAATTTGCGCTGGGCTCAACCCGATGGCGTGCTTGAGCTGTACCAGGTCGGCAGCGAAGGCCCGCAGTGGTGGCTGCCGAATGCCGACCCGGTGCGCGGCGGGCCGGTTGCGGGCATCCTGGACCGCTGCAATGACACCGGCACCTGCCCCAAAATCGTTGAACATTTTGGGTCGGCCGAAGTCTGGGCCTTGAAGTTGACACCCGAGTGGGTGGGCACCGATGGCAAGCGTGATTTGCCACTGCCAGGCAACGTGCGCCGCTACTATATTGCCAGCAGCAGCCATGGTGGCGGGGCCGGTGGGTTTGACACCAGTCTGCCCGGCGTGGGCTTGCCCACGAGCGGCGCGGTCTGCCCCGGCAACAACTTTGGCGTGGCTGTGCTGCCGGCCAACCCGATGCCGCAGACGCAAACCGTCAACGCCTTGCGGGTGCATTTTCGCGATTGGGTCATGCAGGGCAAACCGCCGCCACCCAGCCGTTACCCTACGTTGGCACAGGGCCAGCTTGCCGAAGCCCATAAAGCCGCGCTCGGATTTCCCACCCTGCCGGGCCTGCGCCCAAGCGTGCCCGAGCCCGACTTCATCATGCCGGTGCATGACTACGACTGGGGCCCGCAGTTCAACTTTGCCGACGGTTCGGGCATCCCGTCCAACGCCGTGCCACGCATCAAGAACGTGGTCAAAATGCTGGCTCCCAAAGTAGACGCCGATGGCAATGAGCTGGGTGGCGTGCCGGTGGTTTTGCTCGATGCACCGCTGGGCACCTACCTCGGCTGGAACGTCACCGCAGGCGGCGAGAAACCGTTTCACAAAGACCAGATTTGCAATTACGTGGGCGGCATGATTGCGTTTGCGCGCACCGCGGACGAGCGCCGGCAGAACAACGATCCGCGCCTGTCACTGCAAGAGCGTTACACATCACACGGGGGTTATGTGGCTGCC
>JANMVO010000363.1:0-2230 GCA_031392805.1 Rhodoferax sp.
GCGTCCAGCGAAAAGTAGGCTGAACCGGGGTTCTGGATGTGATTGGGCCCGATGCCCGTGCTGAAGTTTTGCTGCCGAATGCGGTCAAAAAACTCGATCCATTGGCTGGCGCTCTGCTGCCAGTCGCAAAGCCAAGTCCAGTCGCGGTTTTGCAGTCGCTCGCCAAATGCGCCGATGCTGGGCGCAATGATCGGCAAGCCGGCGTCCAGGCTGGCACTCAAGGTGTAGCTGTAAGTCTCTGGCCATACTGCGGGAAACCAAACGGCATCGGCCTGCAGTGATTGCAGCAGTTGCGGCAGGTCATGTTCTTCGTAGGCGCCATGCACGGTGAGCCGGGCTTTGGGCTGGGTGCGAAGTCTGCGGTAGGCGAAGCCAAGCAGGTGAAACTCGACAGGAATGTTCTGGCTGACTGCCAACAGCGCTACCTTTTCCAGAACATCTGCCCCCTTGATTTTGCTCAAAGCGCCGAGCACCGCTATTTTCAGGGGCTGTGTGCCAGACAAGAGGCGCGGGCTGGGCTTGGGGTGGACCAGTGGTACAAGATCCAGAGAAGCGTGTGGCACTACCTTGACTGCGGCAGTGGGCACAAAACGCTGCAGACGACCCGCAGTGTCGGCGCTTGGGGTAATGACGTAGCGCGCCTGACTTAGCAGCCGGGCGTGGCGTTCACGCCAGCTCTCAATGCTTTCGCCGCCTGGTGCAGGGTTGCGTTGAACGCATTGGCGACATTGATCCAGTCCCCGTTCGCCGCAGTAACGCTCGGTGTGGTCGGTCAAGGATATTTGAGGGCAATAGCTGTAGTAATCGTGTGCAGTGAAGTCGTGTGAAACGCCAAGCTGGGCGGGCAAATCGCAGATCTCGCTGGCGTGGCCTACCAGGTGGTGGTAGTGGATGTGGCCCACCTGGAGCAAGCGCAGGATCTGCAACAGGCGCGCCTGTTCGCGTGGCAATTCAAGTTGCAGTGCAAAACCCTCGTGTCGGCCTTCCAGCCTGAGCTTTGCGCCCCCAGGCGCGGGCGAAAGGCGCAAGAACGTCGCCAGGCCCCCAAGTTGTTTGGCCAGATCTTGAGCATGGCGCAGCGTGCCGCCTTCGCGGTCATGCATGACCGTCAGGATGACCGGGCGGCCGCTGGTGGTGATGCGGGCAATGTCGATGCTCAGGCGCGCCGGGCCCGCAGGATCGTGCTGCACATAATCGTGCACATCGCTCTCATAGCCGGGGTGCAGGCGGCGCAAAGTTTCCATGGCCTGGAGTTCGCGGGCGCTTTTGGTGTTTCCAAAGCTGATGCCGCCTGCGTGGCGCACAAAAACATCAAGCGCGTGCAGGTTGGTCCAGCCAGCTTGTTCTGCGCGGATGCAAAAGTCGTTTTCTTCGCCATATCCCTTGCCAAAATTGGCGACGTCGAAAAGGCCAATTTCTTGCAGGCATTGACGCCGGATGTACATGCAAAAGCCGACACCGGTGGGAATTTCGACTGACTGGCCGGCCAGGTTTTGCGCAAAAAGCTGGTCCAAGCTGGCCGTATTGAAGCCGCCGGGCATTTCGTTAGCCTGGCAGAAGCGGGGGTAGCTGCAGATGGTGGCGTTGTTGGAAAACGGCGTGACACTTGCCACGCGCGGGGCGCTGTAGGCGGCGCGCTGAATGCGGTCAAGCCAGTCGTTGGCAACTTCAGCATCGCTGTTGAGCAGCAACACGTCGTTGTCATGGTTCAGGGCCATGCCACGGTTGACGGTGGCAACGAAGCCAAGGTTCTCTGAATTTTCGAGTAGCTGGATGCGTGCGTCCCGAAGCGCAAAGGCGCGCAGCCATTCAGTGACTTCAGGCTCCGGGCTGCAATCGTTGATGATGATGAGGCGCCACTTGGTTTGACCTGGAGTTGCCAGCACCGATTCAAGGCAGCAGCGCGTGTCATCAAGGCCGCGGAACACTGGGACGATGATGTCAACTGGGTGTTGGGCAATCGGCGTGGCTTTAAGTTTCAGCGTCGGTTGGTGTGCAGAAACCTGTTTTGGTCCCCGACCGAGCAGGCGATCCACGCGATCTTTCATGCGGGACAGTGGCCGCGTCACCCTGAACATCGTCGACCGCTCAATACTTTGCAGGTGAGCGGCGATCTGGTTGAATTCCTGCAAAGCGACTTGCCGCTCACGCTGTGTTGAGTGCAACTCGCCCACCAAATGCTGCTTTTCGCTTTGCGCCTCACGGTGTGCAGTGGCTAGCTGGTCAACAA
>JANMVO010000400.1:0-2808 GCA_031392805.1 Rhodoferax sp.
TGCAGGCGGCCCGATCACGGTGACGGCAGGAAACTTCATGCGCACGGTTCCGCTCACGCTTGGCTTGAGCCTGCTCATGGGCAACAGCCTGTCTCTGGACACTGCCGGTGGCTCGCACGGTGCCCTGTACGGCGTGGGTTACGCGGTCTTGTCAGGCGGGCTGGCTTCAGGCATCGGCTACGCCATTTGGTACAAGGCGTTGCCCATGCTGAAAGCTGTCAGCGCTGCCTCAGTGCAACTCAGCGTGCCGGTGATTGCCGCTGTGGGTGGCATCGTGTTTATAGGGGAGCCTGTCAGCCTGCGCGTGGTGCTGGCGTCCATCGCCATTCTTTCCGGAATTGCACTGGTCATTGTTGAGAAAAAGCCGATTCATGGCACCTGATAAGTTGCGACTGTCGACCTGGCCAAACGTCTGATGCAAGTTTTTCAAATCTCCCCGCTATAAGGTTCATACATCCCTGCCTGCCACACTGAAAGAGGCAGGGCCATGAAGGCGCTGCAATCTGCGGGACGGTGTGGATGGTGAGCTCGAAGCGGACATTTCCGCACAGGCCCCACGCGGCTTCACCAGGCCCCACCAAGCTATAGACAGTGATGGCGAACTTTCAAAGCCCGGCACCAAGGCGTGCAAAACCTTGTCTTTCACGAGCGTCCAAGGTGCGATACTTCGTCTGATTCGGTTGAATTTTCTGTCCATAACCCCCCCAAATTTTCGAGGAGATTGTCATGAACCAGCGTCGTCAATTCTTGCGCGCCCATGCATTGGCCGCACTGGCAGTATCCTCGCTTTCAAACGCCCAGCACGCTCCCAAAACCTCGAGCAGCCCGATTTTGCTCACCGTGAGCGGTCTTATAGGCGCTGGCAATCGCGGTCCGCTGGACCCGGCGCTGGACCAGATGATGGCCAAGCAGAAAATCAAATTTGACAAGGCGCAGTGCTTCGATTTTGCCGCCATCACGGCGCTGCCGCCTGTCACCATCAAGCCGACGCTGGAATACGACGGCAAGCCGCACATGCTCAAAGGGCCCTTGCTGGTGGATGTCATGAAAGCCTGCGGCGTGAAAGTGACTGATAAAACGGCGTTTTTTCTGCGCGCGGTGGACGGCTATGCGGCGCAAGTCTCCGCCGCACAGGCCCTGCAATACCGCTACATCGTGGCCACCCGCCTCGATGGCCAGCCAATGGCCCTGGGCGGCCTCGGTCCGCTCTGGGCGGTGTACGACGCTGACCGCTTCCCTGACATGATGGCCAAACCGCTGCCCGCGCGCTTTGCCTCGTGTCCCTGGGCGACCTACCACATTGAAGTGAAAGAGGGCTGAAGCAGGTGGTTGGCAATTCTCACTGCCAATTGAATTTGTCCAGCTATTTTCCGGACAGCCGTGGGACTACAGACTGAACACGCGTTTGAAGAAGGCCATGGTGCAGGAGGGGGCGGGTGTGGATGTTGAATTCGAAGGAGACACTTTCGCCCAGGCCGCACCGCACTGTCAAGTCGATTATGGGTCGTGGCTTGAGGGTGGGCCTGCCATACCCGCTTTGGCAGAGCGCAAAAATCTTGCTTTCATGACAGGCCAAAGTGTGATACTTGGCAGGATGATGCGATTGAGTTTTCTGTTTGTAACCATGATGAACGCGCTGTTCCAGGCCGATCACCAGGCCGGTCACCCACCCTGTCACCGCGCCAATCAGCGTCTGGCCTGATTGACCCCTGCGACATTGCCATGGAGCCGGACCGCGCCGACCTCAAGTTGCTGGCGTTGCTACAGCGCGATGGCCGCACGACGGTGCAGGCGCTCGCGGAGGCAATTCACCTGTCGCCGCGGGCCACGCTCAACCGTGTGCGCAGGCTCGAAGCCGAGGGGCTGATTCAGGGCTATCGGGCACTGGTCAACCGTGTGGCGTTGGGCGAACAGGTCGTGGTCTTTGCCGAGATCGCGCTGAAGGACCAGCGCCAGGCGACGCTGCAGCGCTTTGAGGCGCGCATGGTCGCCTGCCCCGAGGTCGTCGCCTGTTACCAGATCAGCGGCCTCTATGACTACCTGCTGCGGGTCAGTTGCCCCGACTTGGCCCACTACCGTGAACTGACCGATGGCTGGCTGGATGACGTGGGTTTGGGCATAGAGAAAATTGTCACCAACACCGAGTGGCAAACCATCAAGGAGTTCGCCGGTTTTCCGCTGCCGCAGCCCAAGACCTGATTCCAATTGGAATGTCGGGACTTGCGTCTGGCGGGCTCACTTCCGATTCGGCAGCCATGCGCCCGCCAGACGTCTGCTTTTGGCGTTGCCCGACCCTGATTTTCACCACCGCCGCTGCCGCCTGCGCCTACAGTGGTCTTCAGGAGGCGCAACTATCATGGACGCAAAAACTGTAGCAACCTCGCAAGACTTCATGCGCTCAGAAGCGCAGTACTGTGCCCGCAATTACCATCCGCTGCCGGTCGTTGTCGATCATGCGTTGGGCTGCCTGGTCTGGGATGTTGAAGGCCGCGAGTACCTCGACATGATGAGCGCTTACTCCGCTGTCAGCCATGGCCACCTGCATCCGCGTCTGGTGGCTGCGGCGCAACGCCAGCTCGGGCGTGTTGCCATCACCTCGCGCGCCTACCACGGCACCACTCTGGGTCCGTTTCTGGAGAAGCTTTGCCGCGTGGCTGGTTTTGAGCGGGCCTTGCCCATGAACACTGGCGCCGAAGCGGTGGAAACCGCGATCAAGGCGGCGCGCCGCTGGGGCTATCGTGTCAAGGGTGTGCCGGACGGGCAGGCCGGAATTCTGGTGGCGCGCGGCAATTTTCATGGCCGCACCAC
>JANMVO010000419.1:0-3273 GCA_031392805.1 Rhodoferax sp.
GGCCTTGGCCTCGGTGGCTTCCAGCGATGAGCCGACCGGCGTGTAGTAATTCACCGTGGTTTCTGAAAAGTCGGCTTTGGGCACAAACTCGGTGCCCAGCAGCGGCACCATGACGATGGCCCCCACAAAGGTTGCCAGTGCCAATGCCAGTGTGGTCAGCTTGTGTTTCAGGCTCCAGCCCAAAATGCCCTGGTAGGCATCGGCCAGGGACTCGGTGGCGCGGTCAAACCAGCCGGTCACGCGGCCAATGGTTTTGTCGTACAGCGTGGCCGGTGGCCGGTGCTTGCCATGCGCTTGAATGCTGGGGTCATGCCAAATGCTGGAGAGCATCGGGTCCAGCGTGAAGCTCACAAACATCGAAATCAGCACCGCTGCCACGATGGTGATGCCAAACTCGTGGAAAAACTTTCCGACGATGCCGCTCATGAAGCCAATTGGCAAAAACACCGCCACGATGGACAGCGTGGTGGCCAGCACTGCCAGGCCAATTTCCTGCGTACCGTCGAGCGACGCCTGATACGGCGTCTTGCCCATTTGCACATGGCGCACGATGTTCTCGCGCACCACAATTGCATCGTCAATCAGCAGGCCAACGCACAGGCTGAGCGCCATCAGCGTGATCATGTTGATGGTGAAGCCAAAGAGGTGCATGAACAAAAACGTGCCGATCAGCGCAATCGGCAGCGTCAGGCCGGTAATGACGGTGGAGCGCCACGAGTTCAAAAACAGGAACACGATCAGCACCGTGAGCAACGCGCCCTCAATCAGGGTGCGGCGCACGTTGTCCACCGACACCTTGATCGGCCGTGCGCTGTCGGTGATGGGCTCCAGGCGCACGCCAGGTGGCAGCTGCGGGGTGATGTCCAGCACGGCTTTTTTCAGGCCCCCGACCACATCAATGGTGTTTTCGTCCTGCGACTTTTGCACCGTCATCAGCAGGGTGCGCTGGCCGTTGTACAGCGCCAGGCTGTCAAGTTCCTGGCCGCCGTCGCTGATGCGGGCCAGTTGGCCCAGCGTGACGGCCGCGCCCGACTTGCGCGCCACAATAATTTTTGCAAAGTCTTCCGGGCGCTGTACCCTCGCGTCGACCTGCACGACGCGCTCTTGCGCCAAAGAGCGTATGGCCCCAATCGGCAGGCTCTGGTTTTCGTTGCGCACGGCCGTCGTCACCTGCTCGGCGGTGATGCCGTAAGACTCCAGAGCCTGCGGGTTCAGATAGATGTTGATCTCGCGCTTGGACCCGCCCACCAGATTGACGGCGCCCACGCCACGTGCATTTTGCAGGCGTTTCTTCAACACCTGGTCGGCCCAGTTGGTGAGCTCGATGTCGCTCATTTGATCACGGCAATTTTTGGCTTCGCCGCTCTTCGAGAACGACGGGCCGCCCCTGGAAAAATTAGCCCCCTCGGGGGGCAGCGCAGCACACGCAGTGGCAAGCGTGGGGGCAGGCATTACCGCCAACGACCAGATGGCGCTGCTCGATGGGTCAAAGCGCGAGACCTTGGGCTCTTTGACCTCGGTGCGGAAATCGGCTTTGACGGCAGCGACTTTTTCCCGCACGTCGTCGGCTGCCTTGCGGCCATTGACCTCCAGGTTGAATTCAATAATGACGACCGACTGTCCTTCGTAACTGCGCGAAGTCAGCGCACTGATGCCGGCAATCGCGTTGACGGCCTCCTCCACTTTTTTGGTGACCTCGCTCTCGACAATCTCGGGTGAGGCACCGGGGTATTCGGTGGTGACCACCACCACCGGAAAGTCGATATTCGGAAACTGGTCGACCTGCAGGCGCTGGTAGCTAAAGGCGCCCAGCACCACAAGGGCCAACATCACCATGGTTGCGAAGACCGGGTTTTTCAGGCTGACGCGGGTGAACCACATGTTATTTGACCCCCGCGCCCATCTTCACGCTGGATCCTTCACGGATCAGGCCCACACTGGCATCCAGTACCGACGTTCCCTCGCCCAAGCCTTTAATGGCCACCATCATCTGCCCATCGGCCACGCCACGCAGGCCCAGCTCAACAGTTTTGTGGACCACCGCATTGTTTTCAACCACCTGCACATAGGGCGACGGCTTGTTGGTGCGCACACTGGACAGGGGTATGGCGAGCACCTGCGCGCGTGCCGTGCCAAGGCTGCCTTGCGCAAACAAGCCCTGACGCAGGCCGGGGCGGGCCACCACCGACAGGTACACCAGCACGCTGCGGCTGCCCGCGGTGGTGGCCGGGTTGATGCGCGCCACGGTGGCCGCAACGGGCTCCGCGATGCCCTCCATTTGCAGTTGTGCGGTTTGGCCCACGCGCACGCTGGCGGCATCGGCTGCGGACAGGCTGGCTTCGAGTTCCATGCGGCTCAAATCCACAATTTCAACCACTTTGGCATCAATGCCCACGCGCTCGCCGGGCTGCGCCAGGCGCTGCGACACCCAGCCACCAATCGGTGCGCGCAGCACGGTGTCATCCATCGCCTTTTTAGTGATATCGACCGCCGCCTGGGCCGACGCGTAGCTGGCGCGCGCGCCGTCGAGTGTGGCCGACGACGTGTCTAGCGCGGTTTTGGAAATAAAGCCCTGATCCACCAGCGCCTTGTTGTTGTCGTATTGGCGCTGGGCAATCTCGATCTGGGCTTTGGCCGCGTCGGCGCTGCGCTGGGCCTGTTGCAGGCGGGCGGTGTACTCAACCGGATCCACCCGGGCGATAATTTGCCCGGCCTTGACGGCATCGCCTTCGCGCAGAGTCAGGCCTTGCAACTCCCCTGCAGCCCGCGCCTTGACAAAGGCAGAGTTCACCGCTTTGAGAGAGCCTGAAATCGGCAGGCCTTGCGCCAGTTCGCGCAGCGACACCCGCACCAGATCGCTGTTGGCCAGTTCGACCAGTGACTGTGCTTTGGGCGCTGCCGCGCTGGCGGCCACGGCTTGCTGCTGGGCGCGCCGCGCACTCAATGCACGCAGCACCGCGCCCAACACGGCCAGGACCACCAGGGCAGCCACGGCCCACTTAATCCACTTTTTCATGCTGTCTTTGCCTTGTGTGTGTTGATTTTTTTACTGCCCGAAAGCGTGTCCGCACGTGTGCCTGGCCCAGTGCCAGTTCGAGCAGCGACAGTTGCTGCGGTACTTTGACGGTAAGCCGGAGCCAACACGCCGTGCAACAGGATCCCGATCTGGCTTTGCAAAAACCGCGCCGGGTCAATCTGGCCAGTAACGGGCGAGCTGGGTGCCATCGCGTGCCGCCACATGATGAGAAACATCAGCGGTGCCATCACGATGAA
>JANMVO010000446.1:0-4310 GCA_031392805.1 Rhodoferax sp.
ACCAGCAGGCGGCACAGCACGGGCCTGTTTGCCAGACTTTTGGCAATGGCCACGGGCACAGCGGTGGCGGACCCGTTGGACCGCAGGCGTTTGAGTGTGGCGGCCAGCGCGGCCAGCCACTGCGTCAGCTCGGCATGTACCAGTTCTACAAACAGCGTCTCTTTGGTGGCAAAGTAGATATAGGCCGTGCCCTTGGCCACACCCGCCGCCTCGGCCACGCGCGCGATGGTGACGGCGTCAAAATCGGCGTCGGCAAACAGGCGCGTGGCTGCTTCGATCAGGTGGGCGCGGCGCAGGTCCTTGTCTTGGGGGCTGCGGGCGCGCTGGCGGCTGATGGCCGGTTTCGTTGGCACGCCGACCCTCACCCTACCCTCTCTTCAAGGGCGAGGGAAAAGAAGGCAAGGACCGTTGCCCCTGCAACCTCTGGAAAAGGCGTGCCCTTGATCCCATCTCTCTCGGGGAAAGGTGCGCAGTTGATCTCCTCTCTGTCTGGGAGAGGTGGGCATGGGATCCCCTCTGCCTCTGGGAGAGGGTTAGGGTGAGGGCTGCCTTCACGTGTTTCACGCAATCCATGCACTCACACCACCAGCGGCAACGCCCGCTGCCGTTTGCCCGTCAACGCAAACAGCGCATTGGCCACCGCCGGGGCAATGGGCGGCACGCCAGGCTCGCCCACGCCGCCGGGCGCACGCGTGCTGGGCAGGATGAAAGTCTCCACCACCGGGGCCTCAGCCAGCATCACCATTGGGTAGTTGGGGAAGTTGCTTTGTGCCACCACGCCGTCCTTGATGTCGATCTTGCCGTACAGCGCTGCGGTCAGGCCAAATATGATGCCGCCTTCCATCTGCTGCGCGACGATACTGGGGTTGACCACGGTGCCGCAGTCAATGGCACACACCACGCGGTGAACACGCGGTTTGCCATTCAACAGTGAGACCTCGGCCACCTGCACCACGACGGAGCCAAAACTCTCATGCAGCGCCATGCCACGCGCACGCCCGGCGGGCAGCGGCTTGCCCCATTGCGCCTTGTCTGCGGCCAGGTTCAGCACCGCCAGGTAACGCGGCGCGTCTTTCAGCAAGGCACGGCGAAACGCCAGCGGATCCTGCTGGGTCTCAAACGCCAGCTCGTCCATAAAGCCTTCCGAAAAAAACGCGTTGTGCGAATGGCCCACCGAGCGCCAGAACCCCACCGGCACGTCCATGCGCGTGGCCACGTGCGACATGTGCTGGCTGGCAAAGCCATAGGGCAAATCAAACAGGCCCTCAGCCGTGGTTTTGTCGGGCAAATCAAACGGGCCGCTCAGATAAGGCATGGTGCGCGCCAGCGAGCGCGGCGTGATGGCATCGCCCGCAGACTTGATTCGCAGGCTGCTGACCACGCCCTGTGCATCCACCGCCGCGTGCAGGCTGGCCACGTGCATGGGGCGGTAAAAATCATGCGTGGTGTCTTCCTCACGCGACCAGGCCAGTTGCACGGGCCGCCCGCCGCAGTCCATCGCCACACGCACGGCCTGGCCCACAAAATCAATGTCCAGGCGGCGGCCAAACCCGCCACCGATCAGCGTGACGTGCAGCGTCACCTTGTCGATGTCCACGCCCGCCACTTTGGCGGCCAGAGCGCGCGCCATCTGCGGCACCTGGGTGGGCGCCCAAACTTCGACCTTGCCGTCTTTCACCTGCGCGGTGCAGTTCATCGGCTCCATCGTGGCATGGGCCAGGTAGGGCGCGCGGTAGGTGGCCTCTATCACGCGGCCCGCACCAGCCTCGGCCTTGCCGGCATCGCCTTTGTCGTAAAACGAGTTGCCTGCGCCAGACTTCAGCGCGGCCAGCAGCTTGCCTTCAATCTGCTGTGAATCCAGAGCGCCTTGCGGGCGATGCTGCCACGTGACTTCCACCGCCCGCACACCCTGGCGCGCATGCCAGGTGGTCTTGCCGACGACGGCAAAGCCCGCAGTGCCTCCCGCAAAACCATCCAGCGCAACCATCCGCTCCACCCCTGGTAGGGCCAGCGCCGCTTCTGGTTTGATAGCGCCCGGTGCGCCCCCCAGCACGGGGCACAGCCGCACCTGCGCATACACCATGCCGGGCAAGCGCACGTCCAACCCAAACTGCGCGCTGCCGTTGATCTTGGCCGCAATGTCATTGCGCGGCGCGGGCTTGCCAATCAGCGTCCAGTTCTTGCGGTCTTTGAGCATGACGTAGCCCGGCGTTTTGCCTAACGTGCCCGCCGCCAACTCGCCATAGTGCGCTGATTTGCCGGACGGGTGCGACACTAAGCCGTCCCGCACCGTGAGCTCCACCACGGGCACTTGCCACTGTGCCGCTGCAGCGGCCACCAGAGTGGTGCGCGCCGTGGCTGCCGCCAGGCGCAAGGGCTCCCAGGCATCGGACACACTGCTGGAGCCGCCGGTGACGTTGATGCCCAACTCACGCCCAATCTTGCCCACCATCCATTCACCCACTTTGACCTTGGTGGCCTTGTGATCGCCTTCTGAATCCAGCGGGTGAAATGGCAGGCTGGCCACCAGCGCCGTCACATTGCCGTAAATGGTGTCGGCCCCGGCCTGCTCCAGGCGCACGCGGCTCAAAGGCACATCCAGTTCTTCCGCCGCCAGCATCGCCAGTGAGGTGTAGACGCCCTGGCCCATTTCGCTGCGCGGCATTGCCAGAATGATGCTGCCGTCAGTGGTGATCTTGATCCAGCCGTTCAGGGCAAAGTCGCCGTGTGTTGGCAGCATCAACGCGGTTGAGCCCAGGCGCGAGCGCGCGGGCATCACGCCCCAGCCGACCACCAGCGCACCCGCAGTGCCCAGGGCACTCAACAGCCAGATGCGGCGCTTCATGCTGCTTCTCCCGAAGCTATTCCAGCAGTGGCAGCCGCTCCTGCCGCGCGGTGAATTGCCGCGCGCACACGCTGGTAGGTGCCGCAGCGGCAGATGTTGGTCATGGCTTCGTCAATGTCGGCATCCGTGGGCTTGGGCTTGCTCTCAAGCAGCGCAGCAGCAGCCATCAGCATGCCGCTCTGGCAGTAGCCGCATTGGGGCACCTGCCCGGCGGTCCATGCGGCCTGCAGGGCATGCGGTTTGTCTGCTGTGCCCAGAGACTCAATGGTTCGAATCTGTTTGCCTGCCACTGCTGCCAGCGGCATCACGCAGGAGCGTGCCGCCACGCCATCAAGGTGAACAGTGCAGGCGCCACACGCCGCCACGCCACAGCCAAACTTGGTGCCCGTCATGTTGAGCACATCGCGCAGCGCCCACAGCAGCGGCATGTTGGGGTCGGCGTCCATCTGCATTGGCTTGCCGTTGATGTTGAGTTCCATGAATTCTCCTGCGGCAATTTAAATGACTTTGAGTCAGATAATAAATAAATCAACTTGGGACAGTTAGGCAAGTGGGTGTTGGTGCCGCTCGCAGTTGGCTGGCAAACGCGTCCGGCGTCCGTGGCTGCGGGAAAATGCCGTGCGAATGGTTTACTATGTTATTGGAAGCGTACTATGTAATCGGGACGAGGGCTGCAGGCATTTTTTACACTAAAACTGTCAAAACAATCGTGCAACGTGCGGAGCGCAAACCAGGTACAGCGAACACTTTCAATCAGGCTTCGGCGATTTCGGTGCGCTGATTTATCTGGACGCTTCGCCGTTGCTTGACGCTTCGGTAGGCCGTGCCCAGGCTGCGGGTGCCAGCCTGGCGTGCCCGCGCGTGGCGCTGCCGCCGGGCATGGGCTTCTTTGCCCACATCATTGACCTGGATGGCAACCGGGTTGGCCTGCACGCGCTGGCTTGATTGAGGCTGACCCTCATTTTGAATAAAGTTACAGCATGACTGCAATCATGACCAAAAACTGGATTGCCGTGGCCAGCGCCGACCATGCGCGCTGCGGCCGCGGTGAAACGGTGCCGGGCTTCATGCAGGTGGGCCACGGCAAGCTTGGGCCCCTTGAACCGGGTGCAGCCGCTGGGGCTACAAATTCCGCTTTGGCCTGTTCAGCATCAGCGACCATGACATGCGGCGGATTGCATAAAGGACAATTTTAAGTTAGTCGTCCTTATCAAGCGGATAAGTTAGCCTTTGAATTTTTAAACAATTGATATATATTTAATAGCCAACTATTCATATAGGACAAGGGCTATAGGCATTAACATCTCCCAAATTCAGGTGAAACAGCTAAAACGGCATCTTCGGCATGCCCTTCATCCCACCCATGCGTTTCATCATCTTCATCATGCCACCGCCCTTCATTTTTTTCATCATGTCCTGCATTTGCTCAAATTCCTTGAGCATGCGGTTGACTTCCTGAACCTGC
>JANMVO010000465.1:0-4692 GCA_031392805.1 Rhodoferax sp.
CCAGAAGGGTACGAACTCGAAGCGCCTCACTGTCAAATGGTCGCAGGTCGGCGCTGGCTTCTTGCAGATGGCGCAGATCCCTTTGGAATGGCTTCGTTCCCGCACCTCGACTTCGATGCTTTGGCTGGACTTGTTCAGGCGCGCCCATACCAGCACCAGCCGCCAACACCAAAGCATCGGCTTGCGCGATGACCTCTGCGGCACGCTGACACACCGAACCAAAATCGTTCATCGGTTGAAGTACTCCAGGCCTTCAGGAGAAACGGGACGCAAGCATTTGTTTAGTTCGTCTCGATCAATCCACATTCGGGGCATATCAACCCCTCACCAGTATTGGCTGGGATAGAGACCAGGCAGTTCGGGCAATCGACAAAACCCTTCCTCGACTTTGGTACGGCCATTCGCTTGGATTGCGTTTTCTTTGGCAAAGTAGCGTGAGCTTTGGCGGTTCTGGGCACGGGCACAGACGTAGCAGCACTAGGCGCTTCACGTCGTATTGGCTGATTTCGCGTTACCTTGAAGTCATGCTGCTTGTTGTGGCAGGCGTAGCAAAGCGTCACTAGATTCCCAATAGCGTTTGTCCCGTGTTGGTAAAGGGGAATGATGTGATGTACATGCAACTCAACGGTCGAAAAATTGCGTTCGCAGCAGACGCATTTGTACCCATCTTGCTTTCGCATGGATTGTTTAAGTGCGTCATATTCGACTTTGTCGGGTCTGGAACTTTGCTCGCGCTTCAAGTTGATCAGGTTGAGCGCATACGCCCTAAGCAAGCGTATCTCCTTTGACTTGGTTGGCGTTGGCACTAAGGCGGAGGCAACATACTTCGCCACGACTTCCGAGGCACTGTTGGCAATGCCACTTAATTGCGTTCGAAGGTCAGACATCTTGTTTTCAATATCGCGCTGCTCAATGGCGTGCGCCGTATGTGCCGCGTGGTGCGAGATCACCAATTGTTCCTGCATGGACGAAGCTATCGCACGCGCCTGCAAAACCCGCTCGCTGTCGTCAACGAAAGATCGGTACAACGACTGGAAGAAACCTTCCTGGCGATGTACCAGATGCAAGGCCCGCTCATTGACGTTTTTGGACTTTGCCTCATCCATCGTGGGAGGCGGCGTGGCTCTGCAAACCAAAAGTGACATTTCGCGTTCAATTCGAGTACGATTGTTTTCAACTGCGCTCAACCGAACGACCTCAAGAATCTGATCTGGTGATATTTCTGACTCACAGAGTTCAGTGATACACCATTTGCAAATGGTTAGTCGTGCAGTCTGGAATCGAGTCACCCGATTGGGCTGAAAGCAGATTTGACAAACCACAATGGTGATGGCCAAGCAATGTCGTTTATGGTGTGGGAGCAGATGTATTGCTTGGAAGCGAAGCCGGTTGCCAACTCAGTCCGTTTTAGGGTTGATTGATGCCAGTCGCGCTGTTGTCAATCCCATCTGTTCAGCCAAGCCCGCAAACGCCCTATTGCTTTGAGCATAGTAGTCCATTCTCATCCGGTTGTAGGTCTTCCAATGCATTCCTTTGGGTTTTTCGCCGTCGCCATGGGCGATGCCGGGCACCCAACCAAGTTGCCTGCGTAACGTGTCGGCGCGTCGGATCGCGCGATCATTCTCTGATTCCCGTTGGCTGGCGTAGACCAGCCGCTGGCAACGCCTGCACGCGAACACCTTGCCACCGAATAAAACTGCTACCCGCCGTCCGCACCCATCGGCAGGGCAAAGCCACCAGGCGCGCTCGCCGCCATAGTTGCAAGGTGTCCAGGTCAGGCGCACCGCGTAGTTCATCTCTTTCCATTCGCCTTCGTTGGTGCGGTTTCGATAGCTCAGGGTCACATTTCCTGCGCCGGTGCAAATGTTAATTGAGGCGACCACACTGCTCCCTCGTGTCCAGCTCCAGCCGAACGACTGGCCAGGTTTTAATCGGCCTGCACGCGCCAATCTGCGTACGTCCAGGGCACGCATGTTGCTGGTGCAAGGCTTACTGCTTCGCTGGCCGCCGTTGTATCCGCCCATGTGTGAACTCCTTTGAAGAATTTGGATTTATCGAAATCATTTGCCAATTTAGCAGAGTGTTGCGTACATTTGTCGCGCGAAAATGGCCAAAACCCGCACCAGCGTTGACTTCCCAGTGGTTACACCAAAAAGCGTCACCATGCCCAAAATGCGCTACTGCGTACCACCCACGGTGCCGTCTGGTTTCCTGGTTACCCCCGTCCACGCTTCGTGGTTACCGTGCATGCTTGGGAGGTTTTCATTGAACGTTTGGCCAACGCGTTGGCAACCCAGTTGTCTGCAGCATTGCTCTGACTTCGCGGCGCCGGTTGAGGTGGGGTGCAGTACTCGCCAGTTGTCGGGTCAAACCTCACGGGATCAAGGTCGCGGTCCCTGACCCGGATCGTTTCGAACCCCTTGGAAGCATTGCGCTCTGAGCTGCCCGCCGCGCCGTCCGGTTCGCCGCAAGCGTTTGCCTTTGCCGTGAATAACTCGATCACCGCTGCCGGAATTAGCGGGGTGGTAAGCATGAGATTGCCAGAGCCAGTAGGTAGCGGTTTGCCCGCAGTAGATGGCATCTCTAGATGGTTTCCGTGAGACGGTGTAGAGGGGGGGGCAGAAATGGGGTCCATAGCGCCGCGAGACGGTTCTACGGTCAAACGCTCTACGCCGCCAGACGGTGCTATGGGAGCAGCCTCTACACCGCCAGACGGGGTAAGGCTTGCATTTTTGTTGCCCGGTTCACGCCACTTTTGATAATGGTCTTCCCGGTTACGCTCGCGCTGTAGCGGAACTCCAGCCGCGTATGCGCCTCGCCTGAAGGTCTCTAGCGTCCCCTCGTCGTATCCCTTCAACCTGTCCAGGTGCTGCCACGTCACCGCGTACCAACTGGCCTTGTTCGGGCGGTGGCCCATGACCGTCTCGAAGATGAAGCCAGCAGCAATGAGATCGCGTTTGGCACGGGTGATCACGTCGGCGCTTTTCCAGCCCCGTTTGAGCAGATGCGCACCGGAAGCTAGCAGTCTGCCGTTGTTGTCTTTCACAAACTGGCGGGCAATCTCCATCAGCAAGGATCGGGCAGGATGCGATAGCCGGGCGTAGGCGGGGCAGTCCAGCACGCTCCAGGGCAATGCCACAAACCCGCCTGGATCACGGCCAGAGTCGCGGTTGTTGCTCTTATTGCGACCGTTTGCCACGTGCCCTCCATCGGCGCAGGCAGGCACCAAACCAAGCTGTGGGCGTTGCGAACCACAAGCGAAGGAAAAGGGCTTGCAGGAGTCTCATCGCATCCCCCCGTTTTATGGTGCCAACACGACAGATTTCAGTCATGTCGGCCCCTCCGCAGGTTTCGAAATCAGCGCGTAGATTGCTACTCGCGGATGGAGGAAGCCCCATTCATCCCAGAGGTCACGAAGGGCAACGCGCACGATGTTGTAGCCCAGCTCGGTCAGCCCCTTTACTCTCGCGGCGGGCATCATTACCCCACCACGCCGTAGTTCAATGGTGGATTTCTCACCTGACCGGAGCATGGAGAGGCAACGTTGGTACTGCGCTTCAATCGACGAGGATTTAGCGCTCAGTTTGCGTTTGCTGGTGCTCATTTCACGCTCCCGGCAGCTTTGTGGCTGGCGACCCGTTTGGCATGAAGAGTTTTAACCACTTCGCGCATTTCGTCGTCGGATTTGCCGTCTGCCCAGGCCTGGTTTATGACCTTGACCTCTCCTACTTTTTGCGCCGACACGCGTTCGGACAATTTGAACGGTCGTGGCAAGGTTCCCGCTTTAATTTTTCGGTAGTAGGTCGGCGCAGAGAACGGCCATAGCGTAGGCCGTCCGGGGCTGGCTGGGTCTCTGACTAGCTGCTTCTGCCGAACGAATGCCTCGTCGGACAAGCCCTCAAAATTTGAAGGTGCGAACTTCTGTGCTCGACTTGAATTTGCAGTGTTGACGTTCATGTAGTGCTCCGTTGCGCACCTCTTGGTAGTCATGAGCTGCCAGGGGGTGCGCGGTTGGTGAAGTGCCGGCAACGAGATTGGAGAACAATCTTCGTGCTACACAAAACCGCAAGCCGTTCACTTAATCTGTTGATGAAATCGCCGAAGCCCTTATGCGCTAAAGCTTTGCGGATGTTTTTTCGTCAGCAAATGTTTCTGGCGAAGGAAACGCCATGAAATGCAGGTTCCATGCGGGTTTCAGGCGAATCGGGATCATGTTATCAACAGAATAAGTGAACGGCTTGCGGTTTTCCCGCACACGGCTTTCCGATGTTCTTCACACCTTGGCATGCGCCGATTTCCAGCCCGCTACTGTTGGAACTTTCCAGTTCTTCCAGGAACGTGTGAAGGCACTGGGGTCAGGTCTATCTTTATCACATTTCACCTGATTTTCATTTGCTTTTACTCCATCGCTATGCGCAGGCTATTCTGCAAAAGGCACTCTAAGGGGTCAGGTCTCAATACTGTTCGCTTTGGGTACCAAATGCCTGATTCGGCGAGGTTTTCTGGGCTACGCCCCTCGGTAATTCGACATTGATGCTGATGCGGGTTAACCCCAATACTCTTCACTTAACGATTCGAATTGCCTGACTGATGATCACCGCCTGCGGGGGCGGTGTCTGACTTCGACGAAGTGGCCAGTTGCTCATCTTTCGTTTGACGCCACGCAAATTGCGCCGACCGCGCCGGCATGCC
>JANMVO010000468.1:0-2505 GCA_031392805.1 Rhodoferax sp.
CTCATTGGACGAAAACCAGACTTGCCGCGCCCGCCCCAGGATGTCCTGCAAGGGCACGGTGCCAAAGCTGCGTGAATCGGCGCTGGTCAGCCGGTTGTCACCGAGCACGAACACATGGCCGTCCGGCACGGTGAGTTGCAGTTCTTTTGCGGCGACGGTTTGTGCGCGGTTCAGGGGCGGGGTTGTTGTGACAGTTAGCGGAGCAGGTCGCGCGTCAGGTCGTCCATCAGGTGTGCTGTCAGTTGTGGCTTCAGAAGCCGCGGTGGGCATGACAGAGGACACTGGCTCCCGCCACTGCACCTGCCATGAGCGTGCGTCGATTGACTCGGTTACAACGCCCGTAGCGGGCGGCGAGTCGGGTGGCGTGACTTGGGGTTTGGCGGATGGACCAACGGATGGCGCGCCGACTGCTTGCAGCGCCTGCCCGTTGACCCAGACCTGCCGGTCTTTGAGTTCAATGTGGTCCCCTGGCAGGCCAATCACGCGTTTGATGTAGCGCACGCTGCGGTCGTTCGGGTAGGCGAACACGGCGATGTCACCGCGGTGCACGCCCTGCTTGCAGCCGGGGCAGTTGTAGCGCTTGTCGGCCCAGATTCTGTCGCCCCGGTGCACGCTGGGCTCCATGCTGGCAGACGGAATGTAAAACGGTTCCACCTGGTGCTCCCGAACATACAGGGTCAGCAGTGGCAGCGCCAGCAAATCGCACAGCACGAAGACCAGGGCATAGACGCCGCTTTGCTGCCACGCCGTGGCCAGGCCGCCTGCATTGAGGCGGGCGCCGCGCCACGCATCCCACACCGAATACGCCCACACCCCCAGGGCGGCTATCAGACCCAGCAGCAAGGTCGGCAGCATCCAACCGTCGGGCAGGTACAGCGCGATCAGCGTGATGGCAGGAATGCACAGCATGGCAAAGCTCAGGAACAGCCAGATTGCCCGGTTCAATTGACCGTTATAGAGCTGCCCAAAGCCCGGCAGGATAAGGGACGCCAGCGCTGCGACGATGGGGCGGCGCGGCGTCATGGCCAAGGTCGGTGTGGACATCAATTCGGGCAACTGGATTTGCAGGGGATTCATGGTTTTTTCCTTAAATTTGGTTTCGGCTTCGGATTCGGCTTCGACTTATCTGGCTTTTCTGGTTATCAATCACTCACAGGGCAGCGGCGGTTAGCCACAGACCAAACACAAAGCTTGCAAGCTGGCCTAAACCCAAAATAAAGCCCAACAACCCAGCGCCAACCAGCCCGGCGCTTGCAGCCAGCCAGCGCAGGCGATGCCAAAGGTCTGGCTGTGCTGGCTGGTCTGGAGAGGGCGCGCTGGTCAACGGGGGAAGTTGGGAAGGTTGAGGCAAAAGGTGAGGCATAGTGGCGGGGGAGGGGGCAGGCCGAGGCTGCATTTGCGTTCCCAGGTTATGTGCCAACAGGTCATGTGCCGCCAGGGTTTGTACCGCCAGGCGTTGCATCACCCGCTGCGTAAAGTCCGCCGGTGGACGCAACAGTTCGGTTTGCAGCATGGCATCCAGGTCGTCATTCATGGTGAGTCTCCGATGGCGTAGTTGATTCGGTGGGCCATTCAGGGTTCGATTTCAATATCTCGCGCAATCGATGTTTGGCCCGGTGCAAACGGGTCTTGATGGCGGCCAGGCTGTCGCCCTCAATGCGCGCCACGTCGGCCAACGCCAGCTCATGCACATAAACCAGAGCCAGCGCACTGCGATCCGCCATGGGCAATTGGCGCAGTGCGGATTGAAGGCGCGCTTGCTGCTGGGCGCGTTCCAGCACGTGTGACGGGCCGGGTTGTTCACAGGCCAGCTCGGGTACTTCTGCACCGTTGATTTCGCGCAGATGGGGTGCACTTTGCAGCGCGTTGTAGCCCAGATTTCGGGCAATGGTGAAAAGCCAGGTGCCAAACTGCGCCTGCTTCGAATCGAAGCTGTGCAAATGCGTCCAGGCGCGAAGAAAAGTCTCTTGGGCAATGTCTTCGGCTTGGGCCTGGCCCATCCCCAGGCGGCCTAAAAAACCAAACAGGGGTCGCTGGTAAATAGCCACCAACTCCGCAAAGGCCTGCTGCTCGCCAGCAGCAATGCGTTGCAGGATGGCCTGAACGCTCAATAGCGGCTCCAAAAGACACCGCCAAAGTCAGGACGACGGTGTGTTGGCATTTGGTATTCGGCGGGTTTGGGTGTGCAGTTTTTCATGGTCCGGCATCTTTCAGGGCGGCAGACAAGAATGTCCGCCTCCCTTATACCGGGCAGGATTGAAAAGGTTACGCAATGGGCACTGGAACAAAAGCTAAATCATGTTTTTCTGATCTGTAGTTTTCTCCTGCCGCTTTGCCTTGCTGAACGGGGTAGCGCCCTGCGACAAATCGGGATACTGGTGGCCTGTCGGATTCAGGCAAAAAGGGAGCCCGCAGATAATCATTATTCCCTCAGAGCATAACGAAATCATAAAAATGTAGTTTGCAATCTAAGCTAGCCCGCATAAAGTCCGCCTCTATGCATGA
>JANMVO010000478.1:0-4506 GCA_031392805.1 Rhodoferax sp.
AAAAACCCAGCACTTTCCAGGCACGTGTGCCGGTAACGGGCTGCACGTCATAGGCGGGCATGCCGCCTTTGGGTTGAACGGTGATGCTGCGGGTCTCACCACCGACACGCAACTCGTCAATACTCGATGTGCCGCCCTCCACGTGGATGCGCTCGATCAGTTGATGGGTGCTGGTGGCCGACTGCCCGGTTATTGGCAAATCAATTTTAGGGTCGGACTTGGCGCCTAATTTAGTGTCCGGTTTGCTGTCGTGCTTGAGAGTTGCCTGGCCGGGCTGTGTTGGAGCCACCAGAGGGGACGCATCAGGGGTTGCTGTCTGTGCCCAGCCAGGGCAGGAGCAGACCAGGAGGGCCGTAAAAAACAGACGGGAAATAGGGGCGGAAATAGGGGCAATGCGCATACCTGCATTGTAGGGCGACCGCAAGGGTGCGCATCAGGGCAAAATGCGGGCATGAGTGACCCCAACGACCCTACCCTGACCTCGCTGTCAACCCCGCCCCGCACCCTGCTGCTGGTCGATGGCTCCAGCTACCTGTACCGCGCCTTTCACGCCATGCCTGATCTGCGGGCCGTGCCGGGCGACCCCACCAGCGCGGCCACCGGGGCCATTCGCGGCATGATCAACATGATGCAGAGCCTGCGCAAAGAGGTGCGTTGCGACTATGCCGCCTGCGTTTTTGATGCCAAAGGCCCGACCTTCCGTGATGCGATTTATCCGCAATACAAGGCGCAGCGTTCGCCCATGCCTGACGATTTGCGTGCCCAGATTGCGCCGATTCACGACGTGGTGCGCCTGCTGGGCTGGACCGTGCTGGATGTGCCTGGCGTAGAGGCTGACGATGTGATCGGCACGCTGGCCGTGACCGCTGCTCGGCAGGGCATCGAGGTCATCGTCTCAAGTGGCGACAAGGACCTGGCGCAGCTAGTCAATGAGCACATCACCATCATCGACACCATGAACGGCAAGCGGCGTGACCTGGCCGGGGTGGAGGCTGAATTCGGCGTGCCTGCGCGGCTTATGGTGGATTTCCAGATTCTGGTCGGTGACGCGGTGGACAACGTGCCGGGTGTTGAAAAAGTTGGCCCCAAGACCGCTGCCAAGTGGCTGCAGGAATATGGCTCACTCGAAGCGCTGGTCGCCAACGCCAGCAGCATCAAAGGCGTGGTGGGCGAGAATTTGCGCAAGGCGCTGGACTGGCTGCCCACAGGGCGGCAATTGCTCACCATCAAGACCGATTGCGATCTGGCGGGTTATGTCGATGACCTGACAGCTATTGAATCAATAGCTATAAGTGTACAAAATACGGGAGCATTGAAGGTTTTTTACGATAAATATGGGTTCAAGGGGCTGGCGAAGGCGCTGTCCGGCCCGTCACCTCAACCTTCTCCCCAAGGGGGCGAGGGGGAAAGTCAGCACGGCAACGCGGGCGGTTCGTATGCCGGTGGCGGTGCGCGCCTGCGCCCCCCAGTTGACGATGTCGGCGGTCTGCCCCCGCGCCAATTTGGGGAGAGGGCAGGGGTGAGGGTCGGCAATCCGGATTTGTTCGACGATTCAAGTGAACCCACCACGCCGGCTGCATCCACAGTGAGCACGCTGGCCTACGACACCGTGCTGACTTGGGACGCCTTCAACATCTGGCTGGTCAAAGTCAGCGCTTCGGAGCTGGTGGCACTCGATACCGAGACCACCTCGCTCGACGAAATGCGCGCCGAGATCGTCGGCATCAGTTTCAGCGTCATGCCGGGCGAAGCCGCCTACATCCCTCTCACCCATGATTACCCCGACGCACCCGCGCAATTGCCGCGTGACGAGGTGCTTGCCAGGCTCAAGCCCTGGCTTGAAGATGCCACCAAGCTGAAACTCGGCCAGCACGTCAAATACGACCGCCATGTGTTTGCCAACCATGGCATTGAGGTGCAGGGCTACGCGCATGACACCATGTTGCAAAGCTACGTGCTTGAAGTCCACAAGCCACATGGCCTGAGCAGCCTGGCGCTGCGCCATTTGGGACGCAGCGGCATCAGCTATGAAGACCTGTGCGGCAAAGGCGTGCACCAGATCAAGTTCAACCAGGTGGATATTGCCAAAGCGGCGGAGTATTCGTGCGAAGACTCGGACCAGACGCTGGACGTGCATCTGGCGCTGTGGCCACAATTGCAGGCCAATGACAAGCTTCGCGCCGTATATGGTCTGGAGATCGCCAGCAGCGAAGCTCTGTACCGGATCGAGCGCAACGGCGTGCTGATTGATGCCCCGATGTTGGCCACGCAAAGCCACGAGTTGGGCCAGCGCATGATGCAGCTTGAAGTAGAGGCCCACGCGTTGGCTGGGCAGCCGTTCAACCTCAGCAGCCCGAAGCAGATTGGCGAAATTTTCTTCACCAAACTGGGCTTGCCGGTGGTCAAAAAAACCGCCACCGGTGCGCCCAGCACCGATGAAGAAGTGCTGGAAAAATTGGCCGAAGATTTCCCGCTGCCGGCCAAGATTCTGGAGCACCGGGGACTGGCCAAACTCAAGGGCACTTACACCGACAAGCTGGCGCAGCTCGCGCTCCCCCGCACCGGCCGCGTGCACACCCATTACGCGCAGGCCGTGGCCGTGACGGGGCGCCTGAGCAGCAACGACCCCAACCTGCAAAACATCCCGATCCGCACTCTGGAGGGCCGCCGGGTGCGCGAAGCCTTTGTGGCAGCACCCGGCTGCGTGATTGCCAGTGCCGACTACAGCCAGATCGAGCTGCGCATCATGGCCCATATCAGCGGTGACGCGTCGCTGTTGCGGGCCTTCACTGACGGGCTGGACGTGCACCGCGCCACCGCAGCCGAAGTCTTCAGCGTCGCGGTGGATCAGGTCAGCAGTGAGCAGCGCCGATACGCCAAAACCATCAACTTTGGCTTGATTTACGGCATGAGTGCCTATGGCCTGGCGCGCAGTTTGAGCATCGACAACACCGCCGCCAAAAATTACATTGAGCGCTACTTTGCGCGCTACCCCGGCGTGAAGCAATACATGGACGCGACCCGTTTGAGCGCCAAAAGCAAGGGCTATGTGGAAACCGTGATGGGCCGGCGCCTGTACCTGCCCGAGATCAATTCCCCCAACGGCCCGCGGCGCAGCGGTGCCGAGCGCGCCGCCATCAACGCCCCCATGCAGGGCACGGCGGCTGACCTCATCAAACTCAGCATGGTAAAAGTTCAGCAGGTGCTCGATGATGAAAAACGCGCCACCAAAATGATCATGCAGGTGCACGACGAACTGGTGTTTGAGGTGCCAGAATCAGAAGTGGACTGGGTCAAGACCGAAATTCCGCGCCTGATGGCGGGCGTGGCTGATTTGAAGGTGCCGCTGCTGGCCGAAGTGGGCGTGGGGCCGAATTGGGATAAGGCGCATTGACGCTTGCGCGGGACAACGCCAATGTCAAGTCCATCATGTCGTTCAGACTTTAGGGAAGCAACACTGATAGAACCACGCGCTTCATTGGGATAGATCAACGCAGCTCCCAAGCCGTGCCATCGCTGGCTTTTTACGGGTTTACCCGGTCGATCCCGATTCGTTTCTTCAGAACTTCACACGTTGGCTAGACTCTGACGGATTGCATTTTCAACCCACCGGAGATTTTTCATGCTGAGCCAAGATCTAAAAAACGAATTCAATGCTTTGCTGCCTGGCCAAAGCACCGACGCCGGTGCCAGCCGCCGCACGGCGCTCAAACTGGCGCTGGGTGTGGGTTATGCCGCCTCGGCTATGCCGATCATGGCGCAGACGGCCATCAAAACCTCGTCTGACGGCCTGAAGACCGGTGAAATCAGTTACGAGGTCAACGGCTTCAAAGTGCCCGCCTACTATGCAATGCCGACCGACAAAACCAACTGCCCGGTGGTGTTGGTGGTACAGGAAGTGTTTGGCGTGCATGAGTATATTGCCGACACCTGCCGCCGCTTTGCAAAGGCCGGTTATCTGGCGATTGCGTCCGAGCTGTATGCGCGCCAGGGTGACCCCACCAAGTACGGCGAGATCAGCAAGCTGATTGCCGAAGTGGTCAGCAAAGTGCCCGATGCCCAGGTCATGGCGGATCTGGACGGTGCCGTCAAATGGGCCGCAGCCAATGGTGGCGACGCCTCAAAAGTCGCCGTCACCGGTTTTTGCTGGGGTGGGCGCATTACCTGGCTGTACGCGGCGCAAGGCCCGGTCAAAGCCGGCGTGGCCTGGTATGGCCGCCTGGTGGGCACCCCGAACGAGCTGATGCCCAATAACCCGATTGACCTGGCCGCCAACCTGCGCGCCCCGGTGCTGGGGCTGTATGGCGAAAAAGACGGCGGCATCCCGCTTGACACGCTGGACAAGATGAAAGCCGCTTTGGCAACCGGCAACGCAGCGTCCAAAGCCTCGCAGTTTGTGGTGTACCCTGATGCACCGCACGCGTTTCACGCCGACTACCGGCCCAGCTACCGCAAGGAAGCGGCCGAAGATGGCTTCAAGCGCTGCCTGGCGTGGTTCAAGGCCAA
>JANMVO010000504.1:0-11472 GCA_031392805.1 Rhodoferax sp.
TGTCATGGCTGGTGGGCATTCTTGACGGTGTCTTTGGCGGGGTGCTTTCTGGCTTTGAGGCCTTTATGCCCGACGCCGCCAAGCCAGCCATTGACCGGCTCAGGGCGATTCATGGGTTGGGTGTCATCCTGGTTTTTGTCACCCTGCTGGTGACGGGTGCGCTGGTGTCCAACGTGGCAGGGCGCTGGATGTTGCGCCAATGGGATCGGTTGTTCACCAACATCCCGATTTTCAAATCAATCTATGTCGGTGTCAAGAAGGTATCCGACACGCTGTTTTCCAGCAACGGCAACGCATTTCGCAAAGCCATGCTGATTCAGTACCCGCATGCAGGGGCATGGACCATCGCCTTTCAGACCGGCACGCCCAGCGGTGAAGTGGCCCGCCACCTGCACCCCGATTGCGTCAGTGTTTACGTGCCGACCACGCCCAATCCCACCAGCGGTTTCTTTCTGATGTTGCCACGCACCGAGGTGATTGAACTCGACATGAGCGTCGACCAGGCACTGACCTACGTGATCTCCATGGGCACAGTCGCACCGGTAGCGTCATCACTCCCTGCGTCTTTGCCTGCATCTGCTGGCAGTCTCGCCCCTCCCAAATAATTTTTTAACTGCGCCCGTCGCAAGCGGGGCGTTTTGAAAGCAAGCATATGACCCTGCGCTCCCACTATTGCGGTCTTGTGACCGAAGCCTTGATGGGACAATCCGTTTCCCTGTGCGGCTGGGTCAATCGCCGGCGTGACCACGGCGGTGTGATTTTTGTTGACCTGCGCGACCGTGAAGGCTTCGTCCAGGTGGTGTGCGACCCGGACCGTGCCGACATGTTCAAGACGGCTGAAGGCCTGCGCAACGAGTTCTGCATTCAGGTCAAGGGCATCGTGCGGGCGCGCCCCGAAGGTACCGTCAATGACCACCTCAAAAGCGGCAATATTGAAGTGTTGTGCCATGAGTTGACCGTGCTCAACCCCTCGGTCACGCCGCCGTTCCAGCTCGACGATGAAAACCTGAGTGAGACCACGCGCCTGACGCACCGGGTGCTGGATTTGCGCCGCCCCTACATGCAAAACAACCTGATGCTGCGCTACCGCGTGTCCATGGAGGTTCGCAAGTTTCTTGATGCCAATGGTTTCATTGACATTGAAACGCCCATGCTGACCAAGTCCACACCGGAGGGCGCGCGCGACTACCTGGTGCCCAGCCGGGTGCATGACGGCATGTTTTTCGCGCTGCCACAGTCGCCGCAATTGTTCAAGCAGTTGCTCATGGTGGCCGGGTTCGACCGTTACTACCAGATCACCAAGTGCTTCCGTGATGAAGACTTGCGCGCCGACCGCCAGCCTGAGTTCACGCAGATTGACATTGAGACCTCATTTCTGGGGGAAGAAGAAATCCGCGACATGTTCCAGGGCATGATCACCACCGTTTTCAAGAACACCATCCACGTCGATCTGGGCGAGTTCCCGGTCATTGCCTATTCGCAGGCGATGTACCGGTACGGTTCTGACAAGCCCGATCTGCGCGTCAAGCTCGAATTCACCGAAGTCACCGACGTGATGAAAGATGTCGACTTCAAAGTCTTCGCGGGGGCTGCCACCATGAACGGTGGCCGTGTGGTGGCGCTGCGCGTGCCAGGGGGTGCCAGAGAGGCCGGTGGCTTGAGCCGCAGCGAGATCGATGCCTACACCGAGTTTGTCAAGATTTACGGCGCCAAGGGGCTGGCTTACATCAAGGTCAACGAGCGGGCGAAAGGTCGGGATGGCATGCAAAGCCCGATCATCAAAAACATCCACGACAAAGCGCTTGCTGCAGTTCTGGAGCGCACTGGCGCGCAGGACGGCGACCTGATTTTCTTTGGCGCCGACAAAGAGAAAATAGTCAACGGTGCCATTGGTGCCTTGCGCGTCAAAATTGGCCATAGCGAGTTTGGCAAGAAGAACGGCCTCTTTGAGAAAGGCTGGCGTCCCCTGTGGGTGGTGGACTTCCCCATGTTCGACTTTGATGAGGAAACCCAGCGCTATACCGCCACCCACCACCCCTTCACGGCACCCAAAGACGGCCATGAGGACTGGATGGTCACTGCGCCCGGGAAGTGCATCTCCAAGGGCTATGACATGGTGCTCAACGGCTGGGAGATGGGCGGTGGCTCGGTGCGCATTCACAAGGCGGACGTGCAGCAAAAAGTATTTGATGCCCTCAAGATTTCGCCTGAAGAAGCGCAGCTCAAGTTCGGCTTCCTGCTGGATGCGCTGCAATACGGCGCGCCGCCGCACGGCGGTCTGGCGTTTGGCCTGGACCGCATTGTGACGATGATGACCGGAGCCGAGTCCATCCGCGATGTGATTGCCTTCCCCAAGACCCAGCGCGCGCAATGTTTGCTGACGCAGGCGCCTAGTCTGGTGGATGAGAAGCAGCTCAAGGAGTTGCACATCAAGCTGCGCAGCGCGGACCTGGCCAAGGCCCTCTGACAGCCAGTGTGGGGCACAATGAAAGGGCGCTCCGGGAGCGCCCTTTTTACTTTGGGAGATTGAGTTGGCGATTCCTGATTTTCAAACCCTTGATGTTGCCCTTGATGCAATTCTTCTTTGTCCCGAAGTGGCTATTTCGGGCCAGGCGCTGACGCACATGCCCCATCTGTCGGCACCGGTCGCCGCGTGCCTTTTAAAATGGCCGGTGGCATCACTCGGACACCGGGCTCATGAAGTGATGTCAGCCCTGAACGCCGTCACCTCTGGGTTCTGACATCAGACCCTTCAAAATTCCCGAATCGGTGCTGGTGGTGATCTATACCCCGGCGCTGGATGTGCTGCTGATCAAACGGGCTGACACCGATGTCGGCGCCGTTGATTTCTGGCAGTCTGTCACTGGCAGCAAAGACAGCATTGACGAGGCATTCTGCCAAACCGCCGCGCGCGAGGTGCTGGAAGAAACCGGGATTGGCTGCGGCGCTGGCTCAAGCCTGGAGAGTGGTCTGCTCGACTGGCATCTGGAAAACGTGTACGACATCTACCCGCGCTGGCAGCACCGCTATGCGCCCGGAGTCACCCGCAACACCGAGCACCTGTTTGGTTTGCAGGTCCCCGCAGGCATGTCTGTTACCCTGAATCCACAAGAACACACGGCATACCAATGGCTACCCTGGTCAGAGGCGGCGCAGCGATGCTATTCACCATCGAACGCCGAGGCGATATTGCTGTTGCCGAGGTTCGCCAGGAACTGCGCATGATAAAAGCGTTCATCCCATGACCCCTTTGCCAAAACTTCTTCGTGTGGCGACCTACAACATTCACAAGGGCGTGCAGGGCTTTGGCCCCCGGCGGCGGCTGGAAATTCACAACCTGGGCCACGCCGTGGAGCAGCTCGATGCCGATCTGGTCTGCCTGCAGGAAGTGCGCAAATCGCATCGGCGCGAGGCCCAGTACTTCAACCAATGGCCGGAAATGGCCCAGGCAGAATTTCTGGCACCCGAAGGCTATGAAGCGGTCTATCGCACCAACGCGGTGACGCGCCATGGCGAGCACGGCAACGCCATGCTCTCGCGCTGGCCGGTGGTGGCGCACCAGCATGAGGACATGTCGGATCACCGCTTCGAGCAACGTGGCTTGTTGCACTCCGAGGTCATGGTCCATGGGGTGGCCGTGCATGTGGTGGTGGTGCACCTGGGCCTGATTCGCGCCAGCCGTGTGCGCCAGGTGGCACAGGTGCGGCGTTTCATTGAGCGCGAAGTGCCGGCAGATGCGCCACTGATCGTCGCTGGTGACTTTAATGATTGGGGAGCCCTTGTCAATAGGGAATTATTCGCTATTAAACTAATAGCTTTTCAGGAATCCCGTTATCCAACCTATCCCTCCAGGATGCCGTTGGTACAGCTTGACTATGTCTACGCACGCGGTTTGACGCCTTTGGGCGTGCAGGTTCCAAGCGGGCGCATCTGGGGGCGCATGTCCGACCACTTGCCGCTGATTGCCGAGTTTGAGCTGCCGGGCTGAACCCCAGACGAATCAAAGAGTTCACAAGATGGCGATGCCGCAGCTGCTCGACGGTCACAGCGTGCAACTGCTGCAGGGCGGGCAGGAATTTTTCCCGGCGTTGGTGCGCGCTATTGACGAAAGCCGGCATGAGGTCCGGTTCGAAACCTACATCTTCAACGTCGATGCCTCCGGCCTGACGGTGGCGCAAGCGCTGGAGCGCGCGGCGCAACGCAAGGTTGCCGTGACTCTGATGATGGACGGTGCCGGCACACCTGATTTGCCGCCTGAATGGGTCGCGCGTTTTGATGCGGCGGGTGTGCAGTGGCATATATTCTCGCCGCTGGGCCGTATTGGCTGGTTCATTCCGAGCCGCTGGCGGCGCCTTCACCGCAAGCTCTGTGTGGTCGATGGCCACACGGCATTTTGCGGGGGCATCAATGTGCTGGATGATTTCTATGACCCCAACCATGGCGCGCTGCAAGCCCCCCGGTTCGATTTCTCGGTTCAAGTGAGCGGACCGCTGGTACGCTCAGTGGCCGAAACCATGGCGCAGTTCTGGTGGCGCTCCAAGGCCGCCACTGAGGCTCGGGAGCGTGATTTTCCACAGGCTTGGGCGGCACTGCAATCTGCGGTTCGGCTGGGCGTGCAGTCCAGCCGCGACAACGAAACCGTCCAGTACGCTGGCAATGCTGAAGTGACGGCAGACATTGATGACCGCAGCCAGGCCGGGGCAACAGACCTCCACACTGCCAGAGCGGCGCTGGTGCTGCGCGACAACCTGCGCCGGCGCACCCAGATCGAGCGCGCCTACCGCAAAGCCATTGGTGAGGCGCGCAGCGAGATCATCATCGCCAACGCCTATTTCATGCCGGGTGCCCGGCTGCGTCACGCGCTGATTCATGCCGCCCGGCGGGGGGTCCGCGTGCGCCTGCTGCTACAGGGACGGTATGAGTACTTCATGCAGTACCACGCGGCCCGCCCGGTGTTCGGTGCGCTGCTGGCAGCGGGGGTCGAAATTCATGAGTACGCCCCGAGTTTTTTGCATGCCAAGGTGGCGGTGATTGACAGCCGATGGTCCACTGTGGGTTCATCCAATCTGGACCCGTTGAGCTTGCTGCTGGCGCGCGAGGCCAATGTGGTGGTAACGGATCGCGTTTTTGCCCAGGACTTGCGCCAGCGGCTGGAGCATGCGATGCAGCACGAAGGTCAGCGCATGGACCCGGCCGCTTATGCCAGACGGCCATTGCGCCAGCGCTTTCTGGACCGCCTGGCGTTTGGTGTCATGCGGCTGCTGCTCTTTTTGAACGGCAGTAGATATTAAAATAATAGCATACTATTCATAGTATACGAGGGCTGGACGCCAAAAACCCGAGTAATCAAACGCTGGTAACATCACCTCATGTTAATGAAAACAGACAGCCCCATGAGTCCATCTGACGCCAACCAGGGAACACCCGTGTCCGTGAAAATCCGGGAACGGCTGCTGGCTGCGCGAAAGCGTTTCAATGCCAATGACAACATTGCCGCATTTGTTGAGCCGGGCGAGCTGGAACAGTTGCTCGATGAGGTCGAGGTCAAAATGCAGGGTGTGCTGGACAGCCTGGTCATCGACACCGAGCGCGACCACAACACCACTAACACTGCGCGCCGCGTCGCCAAGATGTACCTGAACGAGGTCTTCAATGGCCGCTACGTCAGTGCGCCGCGCATCACCGAGTTTCCCAACGCCGAGCATTTGAACGAGTTGATGATCGTCGGTCCGATCACCGTGCGCAGCGCCTGTTCACACCATTTTTGCCCGGTGGTTGGCAAGATCTGGATTGGCGTCATGCCCAACGAACACACCAACGTGATTGGCCTGTCCAAGTACGCGCGCCTGGCCGAATGGGTCATGGGCCGGCCGCAAATCCAGGAAGAGGCGGTGGTGCAACTGGCCGACTTGATCATGGAAAAAACCCAGCCCGATGGGCTTGCCATCGTGATGGAAGCCAGCCACTACTGCATGGCCTGGCGCGGTGTGAAAGACATGGACAGCAAGATGATCAACTCGGTGATGCGCGGCGTGTTCCTCAAAGACCCAAACCTGCGCCGCGAATTTCTGGCATTGATTCCAAAGAAAGGCTAAAGCCATGCTTGTACGACTTCTTTATGCCAGCCGTGCGGTCGACCCAGGCCCGGCAGCCATTGAGGCGATCCTCACGCAGTCCCGCCAGTCCAACCCGTCGTCGGGCATTACCGGCATACTTTGCTATAGCGGCGCGATTTTTCTGCAGGCCATCGAAGGCGGGCGCATGGCGGTGAGTGAGTTGTATGGCCACATCCAGAGAGACCCGCGCCACAAGGATGTGGTGTTGCTGAACTACGAAGAAATCTCCGAGCGCCGGTTTGGCGGCTGGACCATGGGCCAGGTCAACCTGTCCAAGCTCAACCATTCGATTCTGCTGAAGTATGCTGAGAAGCCCGAGCTGGACCCCTATGCGGTGTCGGGCAAAGTCTCCTTTGCCCTGCTGGAAGAGTTGATGGCCACTGCATCGATTATCGGGCGGGCTTGACGCTCATGCCTTCCTTGGCTCGCAGGAGCACAAAAGTTCATTCAAGTCACCTTTCGGGTTAATCGATTGACCCTGATCGGCTGCGACTTTTCCAGCCGTCCCACCCGTAAAAAACCCATTGTTTTAGCTTTGGGGTCCGCGTCAAAAGGGCGTGTACAGCTATTGAAATTAGAGCGTCTCGAATCGCTGGAAGCGTATAACGACTGGCTTTTACAGCCCGCGAGCTGGATTGGTGCTTTTGATTTGCCGTTTGGCCTGCCACGGGAACTGGTCACCCATTTGGGTTGGCCGCTGCGTTGGGAGGACTGCATTCACCACTTTGCCAGCCTGAGCCGTGCAGAGATCCGCAGCACCTTCGCGGCGTTCTGCAATGCACGCCCAACAGGGCAAAAATTCGCGCACCGGGCCACTGACATTTCCGCCAGATCGAGCCCGTCCATGAAGTGGGTCAACCCACCGGTGGCCTACATGCTGCACGCGGGCGTGCCGGGTCTGCTCAAAGCGGGCGTGCACCTGCCGGGCTTGCAGGCGGGTGACGCAAAAGAGGCTGCGGCTTTGGGCACTCGCCGTGTCGCGCTGGAGGGCTATCCGGGTCTGCTGGCGCGCGAGATTCTGGGCGCGACCAGCTACAAGAGTGATAGCAAAGCCAAGCAGACGCCTGAGCGCCTGATCGCCCGAAAAGACCTGATCACAGCGCTGGAGCACGGCCAGACCTGCCTTGGCCTTCGTTTGAAGCTGACCCATTCCCAGCGCGACGCGCTGGCCGCTGACGCCAGTGGCGATTCGCTCGACGCGGTACTGTGCCTGCTGCTGGCAGCGTGGGCACAAGATCGCCACGAGCAAGGCGTGCCGCAGTACGGTCTGCCGCTGGACATGGATCCGCTGGAGGGCTGGATCATCACCGCCTGATTGATGCTTCGCGCTCAAGCCGTGCGCACAATGACAGTCTCTTCCAGCTTGGCCGCAAGCTGCGAGACTGCCAGCCCGGCCGGACAGCCTGGGGCCATCTGCATCAGCAATTGGCGGCGCATGACGGCCTGGCGCACGGTGGGGTCAGCCGGAATATCGCCCATGTGAACCAGGCGCGTTGAGCGCCCTGGTTCGGTCACGACAAAACGGTCCAGCACCTGCTGAAGTTGCCGGGTGATGGCGCGGCCGTCGCCTACACGGGCCGTCTGGTTGATGATCATGCGTACCGTTTGACGTGTCTGCTGGCCCACCAGCACCTTGATCGTGGCGTAGGCATCGGTGAGCGACGTGGGCTCTGGCGTGGCAACTACCAGCACTTCGGACGCCAGTGACACGGCGAACAGCACCACGTCTGAAATGCCAGCACCGGTATCCAGCAGCACCACGTCGTAATGCGGCACCAGCCCGCCAATGATGTGCAGGAAATCTTCGCGCACCTCATGCGTCAGCCGTGAGTACTCCACCATGCCGGAGCCCGCCAGCAGCACAGAAAATCCGCCGGGTGCGCGCACAATTGCTTCTTCAAGTTTGGCTTTGCCGGTGAATACATCGTGCAGCGTCAGCTTGGGCGATAAATTCAGAACCACGTCCAGATTGGCCAGGCCCAGGTCAGCATCCATCACCAGCACGCGGTGCCCGCGCTTGGCAAGGGCGCAGGCCAGATTGGCTGATACAAAGGTCTTGCCAACGCCACCTTTGCCGCTGGTCACCGCCAGCACCTTGCCGTAGGGTCTCAAAGGCAGTGACGCCTGCGCCATGGTGTAGTTGGGGGATGTCAGCACTTCAGTCATCCATTGATTGTCCGCTCAGGCTTTGCCTGTGCGCTATCAGGCGTGCTTGCGGACAGGTCTGCTGGAACACTGTCGCCCCAGGTTGAATCACCCAGCGAGAGATGGCTGAACAGCAGATTTTTTTCTTCAGCGCTTACCGCCAGTACTTGTTGATGGCCCAGGCTGACGCGATTGCGTCCTTCGGCTTTGGCGCGGTAAAGCTCGGTGTCAGCCCGGTCAGTCCACAGCGCGGCGGTTGAGCGAACCCATTCAGGCGCGTACGCGCCACCCACGCTGACGGTGATCTGAATGTCGACCATCGGTGCCACGGCGATGGAAAGGGATTCAATGGTTTCACGGATTCGCTCGGCTACGACGCGACCAAAAGACACTTGGCAATCCGGCAAAACCACGGCAAACTCCTCGCCGCCATAACGGGCGACGGTGTCTTTTGGCCTGACACAGTTGGTCAGGCATTTCGCCACAGCCTGCAGCACCCTATCGCCGGCGGGGTGACCGTGGGTGTCGTTGATTTTCTTGAAATAATCAATGTCCAGCATGAGCAGCAATGCGGACTCGCCCGAGCGGGCAACGACATCAATTTCGCGCTCCAGTACTGCGCGGAAATGGCGTCGGTTGGCCAAGCCTGTCAACGGGTCCTTGAGCGACAGTTCACACAGTCCGTCGATCACACTTTGAAAATACTCAACCGGTGAATCTTCGAGTGCGGGCCGCGCGCCGGTGCTGCCATGCGCCAGCAGCGCACATGCATCCGCCAGACGCAGCTGGCGCACGTCGATCAGGGTGGGTGCATTCGGGAGGGCCACAACAATTTGCCAGTGTTTAGTAAAAAAAAGTGTAACAGGATGGTCTGGACCTGATGCCCGCAACTCCCCACCAAATCCAGTGCTTACTTTTGCTTCAATGCGCCACGGACCCGTGCACCTGCCCCATTGCAGCCAGGGCTTCGGCATCGGTGCGGTACATGCGCAGCAAGGGGTCTTCGACCAGGCAACCGGCGCGGCGCAACACGGACTCCACCGGCAGCTTGATACCGCTGATGTGCAGCGTGATGCCACGTTCTGCCAGCGTATTGCGCATCTGGGTGAAGGCCTCGACGCCGGTCACGTCAATCCGGTTGATGGGCTGGGCAAACAGGCAGACATGGCGCACATCGGGGTGGGCCGCCAAATGCTGGGCAATGGCCAGCCCGAACCCGCTGCTGGAGGCAAAATCCAGCTCAGCGTCCATCCGCAGCGCATAGAGGTGCGGGGCAATCGGTGGCAGTTTCCACAAATGGCGATCACGCAGGCTGCCGTCAGGATGCAGGCCGGCTTCAATAATGCGTGGGTGCAGGCGGTGGTACAGAAACTCGCTCAGACTCATCAAAAGACCCGCCAATACGCCCCAATACAGCTTCGGCGCGGTCAGGAGTGTCAGAAAAAAAGTACACGCTCCCGTGATGGCCTCAACTTGCGAGACCCGCCACAACCGCAACATGAGCGAAGGATTGACAAGGCTGACAATCGCAGCAATCACCACCGCTGCCAAAATCGATTGCGGGACGTGGTAGAGCACCGGCATCAACCACAAAAGAACCAGTAGCACCAGAACCACTGAAAAAATGGTAGCCCAGCCCGTGCGGGCACCCGCATACAGGTTGATGGCCGAGCGCGAAAACGATGAACTGGTGGGAAACGCGCCACATAGACCGGATGAAATTTTTGCCAGACCCTGGCCAATCAGATCCTGGTTTTCATTCCAGCGCGTGCCGCCACGCTGGTTGTCCACCTTGGCGCTGGAAGCAGTCTCCAAAAAGCTGATCAGGGTGATGACCAAGGTGGGCAAAACCAGTGCACCCAGAGTTGGCCAGGGCAGCGCGTCGGGCCAATACAGCGCGGGCAGCCCGGCTGGCAGGGTGCCAACCACCGCTCCGCCGTGCCGGGCGAAATCCATCCATGCGCTCAATGCACCGCTGGCAGTCACAAGGACCATGACGACCGGGAAATTTGGCAAATAGCGTTTGCCGAACACCAGCGTTGCAAGCCCACCGATTCCGAAGGCGGCAGACGTAACGTCGATTTGCGGATGTTCAAGCAGGCTGAGCAATGGACCCTTCAATCCAAGCAGCTGGGGCAATTGTGAAATCAGGATCAGTATCGCGGCGGCTTGCGTAAACCCTGTCAGCACGGGTGAACTCACCAGGTTCATGAGCCAGCCAAAACGGCCCAGACCCAGCACCAGTTGCAAGGCTCCCGACAACAGCGCCAGCCACACCGCAAGCAAAACCCATTGCGCGCTGCCCGGCGTTGCCAGACCGGTGAGTGATGCGCTGATCAGCAGACACGTCAGCGCGGTCGGCCCGACTGACAGGCGGTTGGAAGATCCCCACAAAACGGCCACCAGCGCGGGCAGGAGTGACGCATAAATGCCGGTGACCAGGGGCATGCCGGCCAGCGCGGCGTACGCCACGCCTTGCGGAATCACCATCAGGCCGACTGTGAGTCCGGCCCACACTTCGCCCTTTAGTGTGGCGCTGTCGGGCCGTGCCCAGGCCAGAAAAGGAAACCAGCGTTTTAGAGAGTCATAGTTCAATGGATCACCGGGCGTGAAAGCACAATGCCTTACCCTACCATAGGTTGCGGGATGCTCTTTCTTGCCGTATCGCCCGCCACCGCAATCGCCTCAATCGGAAACGTAAAATGAAAAAGCTGATTTTTACTATTGTTTTAGTAGCTGTATGTGCATATCTACCGTGGGTGAATGCCAAAATAAGTCCTGAATCCGGGCGAACGGTTATGCAGTGGCACGGGGTAGTCACTTATGTGTCGGACGGCGACACCCTGTGGGTGCGCCCGGACTCAGGTGGTGAGTCTGTCAAGATTCGAATCGATGGCATGGACGCCCCTGAGATTTGTCAGGCCTACGGGCCAACGTCGCGCCAGGCGCTAAAGAGTCTTGTGCTGCACCAGGCGGTCAACGTCGAGGTCCGTCGCCGCGACAACTATGGCCGCGTTTTGGCGCGTGTGAGCTGGCAGCGGGCCGATGTGGGTGAGTGGATGGTTCGCCAAGGGCACGGCTGGTCCTACCGCTACCGGCGCGATGCCGGGCCTTATGTGGCACAGGAGGCGCAGGCCAAAGCCGCACAGCGCGGGCTGTTTGCCGATACGCTGGCACAGCAGCCGCGCGACTTTCGCAAGCGTCATGGCTC
>JANMVO010000529.1:0-1808 GCA_031392805.1 Rhodoferax sp.
CGGCTTTTCAATGGGCGGTGGCGAGGTGGCGCGCTACATGTCGCGCCACGCGGGCAAGTCGGTGGTGCAAGCCGCCTTGGTCTCCTCGGTCGTGCCCTACATGCTGAAAACAGGCGACAACCCTGATGGCACGGAACAAGCCGTGTTTGACAAAATGACCCAGGGCATGAAGGAAGATCGCGCCAAATTTTTTTCAGGCTTCTTCAAGGACTTCTTCGGCGTCAACATGGTGTCGCACCCGGTCAGCGCCGAATTGCTTGAGTGGGCCAGAGGCACCGCCATGCAAGCCAGCCTGAAGGCGACGCTTGAATGCGCCAAGTCTTTTGCAACGACCGACTTCAGGCACGACCTTCCGGCTTTCGGAGTTCCAACGCTCATCATTCATGGCACCGACGACAAGACGGTGCCCATCGACGCGTCAGGCCGGCGTGCTGCTTTGGGTATCGCGCAATCCAACCTGATCGAATATGACGGCGCGCCGCACGGGCTGTTCGCTACCGAAAAAGACCGGTTAACAGAAGACCTGCTGCGCTTTCTGGGGTAACCCATAAAAATCCCCGCCTGGGTAGAACGCGGCGGTGATTTGCCTGGCATTACGCCAAGTGATAAAACATTGATACTATTAAATATATAGCATACTATGAAGGGTGTATAAGGGCTAGAGGCTGTTTTAACGCTAAATATGAAAAAAATGCCATCGCGCCGCCTTCAGCGCGTTAACTTGACCACGCCAAGCCGACGCGTGGAAAACAGTGCGCTGCCTAAAGTTTTGAAGGCCGAGCCGGTTGGCGCTGTCCGTCGGCAAGTGACATCAACACCGTCATCCACGACCTGGACGGTGCATGGGCAATGACTTTGGACAACAGTTGCGGAAAAAGTCCTGCCAGCAGCGCTGGTTTAATAATCCAGCGCCAGGGCCGGCTCCAGACCACAACACCGCCCAACAACAGCGCACCCAGCACCAGCCCAACCGGATTACGCTGCGCGATTGGCTGCACCACGGCAGTCGCAGCCTCGGTCGCCACCAGGCTGGCCAGGCGCAACGGGTGGCGCGCCCACCAACTGCCGACAGCTTCAAAAATAATGCTGACACCGGGGGCTGATTTAAAGCTGTTCACCCATGCCGCTCCGGTTGCGCCCAGCAGCGGTTTCGACGTGCCTTTGAACGGCTTCGCGCCTTGCTGCATGGTCTGGCGCAAGCGTTCACGCGATAGCGCCAGCCGATCGGCAACGATGCTCAGCTCATTCATGGTGCAGCCGCTTCGCGCAGCATCGCAATGTCTGCCTTGACTTGCTCGCGAAAGGTTGCAAAGGCGCGTCCATTGCCCTGCGAGCGACCAGCCATCAGGCAAATCAACGCCACCACAAACAGCACCATCGGCACGGCCACCAAGGCCCACGGCGCCTGCATCTGGGACACCGGCAAGACCGACCAAAGCATCACGGCCACGCCCGCGAGCACCACGCCCAGCCCAAGGCAAAACGACGCAACGGCCAACCATACCGCGCGCCGTTTCCAGACCGCCGAAAACTCCCCCACCTCGACGGCTGCCAACTCGGCATATGCCTGCGCGTGGTCGGCAAGCAAATGGGGTCGGGTCGCAATCAGGTGAATCAGGGGGTGCAGCATGGACGGTTGACCGGGCAATTTATGACATGTCTTCTCGAGGGCACCGGGTTAATCGCAGCTGCGTGAACGGCTCATCATGCTCACCAGGGCCATCAACGCAGCGCCGGTGGCGGCGGCGACCAGGATCGATTTAACCGGCTCTTCCTTGATGTAGTTCACTGTGGCGTCGGACGCGTGC
>JANMVO010000587.1:0-6232 GCA_031392805.1 Rhodoferax sp.
TTCCAGGCGCTTCTTGGGGCCGGTTTTGGGCTCCTGACTGTCCAGGGTGACGATGGTGGAAAGAATGTCCGAGATTTGCTGCGGTGTATAAAACTCACCCGCCTTCTTACCAGAGCCCGCCGCAAACTGGCCAATCAGGTACTCATACGCATCACCTAAGGTGTCCAATTTGTCAGAGAACTCTGCCAGCCCATCGGCGATCTTTTTGATGATGACGCACAGCTTGGCGTTGCGCTCTGGGTAGCCTTTGCCCAGCTTGGATGACCCCAGGTCAATCTCAGAAAACAAGCCTTGAAATGTGCTCTCAAAAGACTCGGTCTCGATGTACTTGAACCCCGCTTGCAGCGTGTTGAGTAGTTCATCACTTTGGGTGCGGGCCATATTGGCAATGCTGCTCCACAAGTGCTGCGGCTGCACTACGTAGTGCACTTTGCGGCGCATTTGCTTTTCAAACGCCGTCACGTCCGCAGGGTTGTTGGCGTACCAAAGCGCCAGCGGCACGGGGCGCGCACTGTTGTCGTCCTTTTTTTCCACTTTGGGGTAGTCGCTGCCCAGCTCTTTCTTGGCCGCTGCGTCGTAGTTGTCAGACAGGTAGCGCAAGAACAGGAAAGACAACATGTAGTCGCGGAAATCGTCCGCATCCATCGCCCCGCGCAGTTGGTCGGCAATGGCCCAGAGGGTCTTGCCCAGTTGTTTTTGATTTTGTTCGGTCATGTTTTGCTATCGTCGTTGCTTTCGCCACACAAGTCTTGGTGGGCTTCAATTTCTTCACGGTCGCGCTGTAGTTCCAGCCGCAGCTCTTCTTCGCTGGGCAATATCAAACGGTACTTGCTCGCAAAAAGCTGTTCGCTGCCGTTGAGCACGGAGTAGCGCACCACCGACTTGTCTTTGCTGCCGCACAGCAAAATGCCTACTGTAGGGTTGTCCCCCTCGCCACGGCGCAGGTCGTCGTACATGCGCACATACATGTCCATCTGCCCAACGTCCTGGTGCGTGAGCGGCCCGGTTTTCAGATCAATCAACACAAAGCATTTCAGCAGGTAGTTGTAAAACACCAGGTCAATGTAGAAATCTTGCGTCTCGGTACTGATGCGCTGCTGGCGGGCCACGAAGGCGAAGCCCTTGCCCAGCTCCATCAAAAACTGCTGTAGCTTGTCCATCAAGGCCGTTTCCAGCTTGGCTTCCAACAGGCGCCCCGTCTCAGGCAGGCCCAGAAACTCCAGCATCACCGGATCACGTACAAAAGCGCGTGGCGATTGTTCCAGTGCAGCCAGGTTCACCTGTGCTTCGGCTGTCACGGCAGCCTTGTCTTGGCTTAACAAGAGCCGCTCGTAATACATGCTGCCGATTTGCCGTTCCAGCACCCGCGTACTCCAGTTTTGGGCCGCTGCTTCTTGCACATACCACTGCCGGGCCTCGGCGCTGTCTACCCGCAACAGCAGGCGGTAGTGCGTCCAGCTCAATTCGGAACGCAGTGCGTTCCAATTTGGGAACATCGCATAAAAAGCGCGCATGTTGCGCAAATTGCGTTCCTCAAATCCGGGCCCGAACTCAGAGGTCAATACCTGCCCTAGCTGGGCCAAAAGACCCCGACCATAGGCCGCCCGTTGTTCCCCACCTTGCTCAAACTCCACAATGTGCCGCCCAACGTACCAGTACGTCTGCACCTGCACGCTGTCAACTGCCCGCAGCGCTTGTTGGCGCGATTCAGCAATTAGCCGGCGCAGGGCATCCAGCAAAGGCGCAATGCCTTCAGCGGGATTGCTAGCTTTGATGATCTTCTTGCCCAGTTGTTTTTGGTTTGGTTCAGTCATAGGCTATTGCTCACTGTCTGGCCAAGGGCGCCAGCCGCTTCTCGAGCAACGTCTTGATGCCCGAACTGTCAAGCATCCCTTGACAGTTGCCGAGCCGGGTTAGAGAAAAAAATTCTCTACACGCCGTGTAGAGAATTGAGGTCCGATGCACCGGTGAACGTTCCCAGCCTAATATGGAACGCAGCGCGTTCCATATTAGATACACCCTGAAGTCCACTACGCAGCGGTTCTTTCCGTTGACGGCAGTTGTCAACCGTTGGTTGACAACTGATTCTTGGTTCAACTCCTGTTCAGGAAAGATGGCCTTGAGGTGCTTGGCAATGTTTTGCTTGGTGGTCTGGAACAGCTCCGCCATCTCCAATTGGTTCAGCCATATTGTGTCTAGGTCGGCCCGCAGCTGGATCTGGCTCTTGCCATCGTCAGACGTGTAGAGGATTAGATCGTTCATGCGCTTACCGAAGATGGCGTGACAGTGCGCGTCGTCGCGACCCCAGCTGGTGCAAGGCGAAATGCATAGCGCTCGAGAAAAGCGCCGAGAATTTCCCGAAACATCTTCTTGTCGGTTGCGGTGATGGATTCAGACTCGAATACTGAATATCTAGCGTGACTCCGAACATTCAGAAAGCGCGCATACAGCGCCTTCTTAGGAAGCCCCTCAAAGCACGATGAGATGTGTTGGCGGCCAAAAAATATGGCCGTCTTCTCAAGAATGCTTCGAAGCGAATTGAAATGGTACTGAGATATCTTTCCTGATTTTGCAACCGCACGCAGCCCTTTCAGGGCTGCGACGTGATGCAAGTATGGGGATTCGCCTGTATCTTCGAGCGTGTATGTCTGGGCCTCGTTCAAGCGGTGCAGGATATACGCCTTCTTCTTGATATTTTCATTGGTATCAGAGGTTCGCTTCCCCGAAAGCTCGTTGAACATTACATTGAAGAACAAGCCGTGGTGCGTCGATATGACGACCTTAAGCTTATTGTCTTCGCGCTTCAGCAAGCCCCCGAGCCCGGCGGCAACAGCAATAGTGTTTTGCTCATCTAATGAGGAGATGGGATCGTCAATATAGACATACTTCACCCAATCGTATGGCTGGCCCTTTTCAGCCTCGATAGCTAACTGAAGAATGGCCAAGAAGAAGCACCAGATAAAAATATTTTCCTCGCCTCGCGAGATTTTGATGTCCTCAAGCCGCTTACGATTGCCTGCCATCGTCACGTCGCGATGAAAGCGTATCTCGGCTTCACCGTAGTTGATTCTGAAATCAAAGTCGGCGTGCTGATGAAGAAGCGGTCGAACGAGGCCCTCAATGCCCATGCCGTCAAGGCCGTAAAAAAATTGGGAGTGCGCTTTGAACTTGATTTTGCGATCTTTATCTTCATTGAGATCATTGTCCCAATCAAAAAGGTCTTCGGTAAAGGCATTGAAGTAGAGAGTGTCCCGTTTCTCTTCGCTCTTGCCGATATCTTTAAACTCCATTGAAAGCCGGGTTTTTCCCACGCCATTGTGTGCAAACACCAGAACGAAGTCATTGCCTGCAACAGCCGTAGTGCCCTTTCGCTCAGCGGTCTTCTTACGCTTCTGGATGCCTTTTAAATCCTTGCGGAACTTCCGGGCCAGAGATTCCAGGGATCTGAATCTGGCGATGGTGGATGGCTTGCTCATATTTTGATGTCATCAAAAGAAGGGAAAAGCTGCTGCATCAGTCCTTTTTTATGCCCGGTGAAGAGTTCAATTTTTCGAGTTCCCGTACTAATCGCGCCATCCAAATTCATTAGCCATTCAGCAATCTTTTTCTGCTCTGCGATGCCCGGGAAAGTGCATTCCCAGCTCTCGATCGCGCCCTTTGTGATGTGCATGATGCCAAGCCCGTTTGTGGTCTTGGCTTTCATTCTTTCGGTCTCGTGTTCCAGCACGATAAAGAGGAATTGTCTATCGATCTCAGGCTGCTCAACAACCTTCCAAATATGGTAGTGATAGATAGCTTTTTCGCCTCGCCAGACGCGTGGCCCGAATGACGCAGACCATGCATAAAGGAGGTCGCTATCCTCACAATACTTCGTTTCATCCAATTCAAGATTCGAGTGATACCAATTATTGTTGGTGAAAAAATTTCCAACGCGGAGCACTTTATATTTCCCGGTTTCGAGAAGTTCTTCCTGTTTGTACGCTCGGCCGTTGTAGAAGTTCGCGGCTTTGCCTAGGGTCATCTTTTCCCACTTCCCTGCATCCCAAAACTCACGAAACCGCAGACGCGGTTGGGTTTCGCCTTCGCGGGGGAAAAGCTGCTGCATCAGCCCTTTTTTATGGGTCTTGAGCGCGTCCACCTTACGCGCTTGCGCGGCGATCAGTTCTTCCAACGAACTCAGGCAGTCGGCGATTTTCTTTTGTTCAAGGATGTCTGGATATGGAATCGGAATGCTATCGAGCATTGCTTTATTCAGCTTCGGTTGCGCCATACCCGTTATGAAATCATCAAGCTTGATCGAGTTCAGATATACCTCAACAAACTTCTGTGTGTAGGTGCTTTCGAATCTCAATACGTGCGCGTGGTTGTTGACCCATGCCTTCCCCGATATTGGGAAGGCGATTGGGTACGTCCGGGCAACCAGATTAGCCCCGTCCTCTGAAACGCAAAGCAAATCTTCGTTGAAGATGAAACCGCTGACGTAATCAACGACGCCCGATGCCCCGTAATAGGGTGTATCTCCGATTGCCCTTTCACTCGATGTGATTGGCACACGAAGGTTGTCTAAATTCACGGCCACGTGCCTTAACTTTCTAAAGGCCCACTCTCCCGCCCCCCGAAACTCAGGAAACCGTAACTTAGGCACTAGCGAGGCTTTCGCTTTACTGCTCATACGCACTCAACCCTGAGATATCACGACCCTGTGCACGCTTGTTCAGCAGGGGCAGCAGCTCTTTCATCAGCGCCAGTTCAGCCTGGGCGCGAGCCTTCCAGCCCAAGTCCAGCGGTGCCATCAGGTCGCTCAGCGCCTCCCCATCAAAAATCATGCGCTGCAAGATGCCATCGACAAAGGTTTGCAGGGCGGCCGGGGCCAGTTGGTGGCGGGTGGCGATGGCCGCCAACTCCGTGCTGTCTTTTTCTTTCTTAAACCGGGTGTAGCCCTCGCGGATGGCGGTCTCGCTCAAGCCTTCACCTGCCTTCAGGGTGTTGATGTAAGCAGCAATATCGTCGCGCTCGTTCATGAACTTGGCATCGGCCAGGATCAGGCCGATCAGCTCGTCCTTGGTCATCTTCTGTTTACCCGTGCCCTGCGAGTAGCGGGACATGAGGCCCATGATGTAGTCGTAGTCAATTACCGCGCTGGCGAAGAGCACAAACTCGAAGTCGAGCTGGTCTACATCGGCTGCATCATCGCCATTCGTATCACCACCTTTGTCTTGCTGGGCCTGTTGTTGTTTGAGGCGCTGGGCGGTTTCCAGGTACGCGCCGCGAAAGCCTTGCAGGTCTACTGTAGGCAAGATGTGTTCGATGGCGGTGGCGTTGTCCTCGGTCAGGTCGGTGTATTGGTCTAGCTGGGTTTTGAGGCGCTGCACTTCCTTGAAGTTTTTGATGAAGGCAGCGCGCGCGTCGTCACCCTTGAGGCTGTGCACAGCGTCGGGCGTGCAGGCCAGGCCCTGGCTTTGCATGAAGTCTGCGAGCTTGGTGACGGCGGCATCCAGCTTCTGGATGACGACCGGGGCTTTGTCCACCAGCCAGATCGTGCGGGCCTCTTCGCCCGACTTCTCTCCGGAGAACAAGGCAATGGCTGCGTCCACATTGGCTTGCTGCTGGCGAAAGTCCAGGATGTTGCCGTAGGGCTTGGTGCCGTTGAGCACGCGGTTGGTACGCGAAAACGCTTGTATCAAGCCGTGGTACTTGAGGTTCTTGTCTACGTACAGGGTGTTGAGGTACTTGCTGTCAAACCCGGTGAGCAGCATGTCCACCACGATGGTGATGTCGATCTTCTTGGCTGCAGGGTAGTCGGCATTGGACCACTGCTGGTCTTTGATGCGCTTTTGCACGTCCTGGTAGTACAGGTCGAACTCGTTGATGCTGTGGTTGGTGCCATAGCGTTGGTTGTAGCTGGTCAAGATGGCTTTGAGGGCAGCCTTTTTGCCTTCGGGGTCTATTTGGTTATCTGCCATTTCTTGCGGCAGGTCTTCTTGAATCTGCTTTACATCCGCATCGCCATCAGCGGGTGGTGAAAACACGCATGCAATGTTGAGCGGTACAAAGGTGGCGTCGGCAGCTTGCTTGCTTTGTTGTAGCTCTCCAAAAAGCCGGTGGTATTCGATGGCGTCATTGATGCTGGCGGTGGCCAGCACGGCGTTAAAGCGGCGGCTAGCCGTGGCCGTGTCGTGCTTTGAAAGGATGGCTTCAATGATCGCCCGCTTGGCCAGCGCCTCGCCCGCCT
>JANMVO010000577.1:0-1861 GCA_031392805.1 Rhodoferax sp.
CGCATGACGAACCCTGCCATTGACGCCCGCCGAGACAAGCCCGCCTGGCGCGACACATTCAAAGTCTACCTTGAAGCGACCACCCTGCGCATGCTGCTGCTGGGTTTTTCCGCCGGGCTGCCGCTGCTGCTGGTGCTGGGCACCTTGAGTTTCTGGCTGCGCGAGGCCGGCATTGACCGCACCACCATTGGCTACCTGAGCTGGGTCGGCCTGGCCTATGGCTTCAAGTGGGTCTGGGCCCCGCTGGTAGACCGTTTGCCGATTCCCTTGCTCACTCGGTGGCTGGGGCGCAGAAGAAGCTGGTTGCTGCTGGCCCAAATAGCCGTCATGGCGGGCCTGGTGGCGATGTCATTCAATGACCCAAGGGTCGCCCTGCAACCCGTCATCTGGGGCGCGCTGGCCGTGGCGTTTGGCTCGGCCACGCAAGACATTGCGCTGGACGCGTACCGCATTGAATCCGCCAGTTCCGAGCGCCAGGCGGCGCTGGCAGCGGCCTATCAAACTGGCTACCGGCTGGCCATGATCTGGGCCGGGGCCGGTGTACTGTGGATTGCAGCGCGGGCCGAGGTGGCCCCGATGGCGCAGATCGGTCAGGTTGCCCAGATCACGCAAATGGCCGCTGCTGCCGCCGCCGGGGCCAGCTACCAGCACAACGCCTGGCAAGCCGCTTATCTCGTCATGGCGGCCAGCATGTTGCTGGGCATGGTGACGGTGCTGCTGTCACCCGAGCCTGCCCACCGCGCCATTGCGCCCGCCAAAAACGCCGCCGAATGGCTGCAAAGCGCACTGGTGGCGCCATTTGCCGATTTCCTGCGTCGCTACCAGTGGCAAGCTGCCTTGATTCTGGCGTTGATTGCGATCTACCGCATCAGCGACGTGGTGATGGGCATCATGGCCAATCCGTTTTACGTGGACATGGGATACACCAAGGACGAAGTGGCGGCGGTCACCAAGGTTTATGGCGTGATCATGACCTTGGTGGGCGCCTTCATTGGCGGCGTGCTGTCGATGCGCTTTGGCGTGATGCGCATCTTGATGCTGGGCGCCATTCTCAGCGCCGCCAGCAATTTGCTGTTTTCATGGCTGGCCGCGCATGGGCATGACGTGACGGCGCTGATTTTTGTCATCTCGGCCGACAACCTGTCCAGCGGCATTGCCTCTGCCGCGTTCATCGCCTATCTGTCAAGCCTGACCAACGTCAACTACTCAGCCACGCAGTACGCGCTGTTCAGCTCGATGATGCTCCTGCTGCCGAAATTTTTGGCGGGCTTTTCGGGCCGTTATGTGGATGCCTTTGGCTACAGCAATTTTTTTACGGCCACGGCCTTGCTGGGGCTGCCCGTGTTGCTGCTGGTGTGGCTGGCGTCACGCATCGAACCCGCTGGCAAATTGTTCAACAAATAATTATTGAGTAATTAATAAATAAGCCGGGAATATCAATAAAATAGGCCCCTAGCCCTTGTAAGGTATACATAGTTAGCTATGTATTTAGTAGTATATCACGGAATTTTAACGGTCGCTGCTCCCAGGCAGGCAGCTATTTTCTGCATGACGCAGCCACCGGTGTTTACTTAACTTTACCGCCGCTTCAAGCCGTGCTCTTTGTCAAAGCAGCCGCCGGGACTAGACTCGCAGCACGATGACTCAACACCTGTTAATGATCGAAGACGACTCGCGCCTGGCGCAAATGGTGGCCGAGTATCTGGGGCAATCAGGATTGGAGGTCAGCCATGCAACAGACGGTCAGAGCGGCCTGGCGCAATTGCAAAATCACTCGGCAGCGCCGCCTGACCTGGTGATCCTGGATTTGATGCTGCCCGACATGGACGGCCTGGAAGTGTGCCGGCGCATTCGTGCTTTG
>JANMVO010000588.1:0-1835 GCA_031392805.1 Rhodoferax sp.
TTCCTGAAAATGATTGCGGTGCATGAGCTGGCGCACATCAAGGAAAAAGAGCACGACAAGGATTTCTACAAGCTCTGCACCTACATGGAGCCGCACTACCACCAATACGAGTTTGACCTGCGCGTGTACCTGACGCACATGGATGCGGCGGGCAAGCTGGCCTGGGCGGCGGCGGTGGTCTGAAGACCTGATTCGCGACCCGGCAAGGCCGCCGCTGCAATGGTCTGTCTGACCACCGCAACATACGCTAGGGCCTGCGCCTAGCGCGGGGCCAGCGCTTCAGGCGATAGTGACGTTTTTTCCGCCACCGGGTTGACGGTCATGGTGGTCGGCACGTCCGGCGAGTCAGGCACCAGACCCGCGTCCTTTGCCCAGACCACCGCGCCATTGACCGCGTAAAGCCGGCACGGGCTGCGCGTCTTGGCTTCGCACACCTGCATCGCCCGCTGGGTTGGGTCTGCCGATAGTTCCGGCCGCTCGGCTATCGTGCTGTAACCCCAGCCTCGTCCAAACGAGCCATCCACGGCCACGGCAAAAGCGCGCGGCATTTTTTTGGTCAGCCACTCACGATAGGCCTCACGGCCCCGGCTGCTCAGGTAAGGGACCGCGTCGATGTCATCGACCCGCGCATACCCGGTGGCAAGCCGCGCAGCCATTGCAGGCGGCGGGCTGGTTGCCGGCTGCGACTTCGCCACGCCCGCCGCCACCACCTGGGAACCGGGAGCGCCCGGCAACTTGCCGATCTGGACGGAACCTTCTTTTTCGTCTTTCCGGTCGAAAACGCGCATCTGCCCAAAAACCAGCCGAATCCACGTCGGATAGGTGTAGGCCGTGCCCTTGTTGTGGTCAATCAGGGCACCCACGGCGCCGCCGAAGATGATGTTGCCCGCCATGCCAGCGTTCGCACGCGAGATTGCACGCGCCGAGGCGTCGGCTTTGCCTGCCGTGGTGCACTGGATGTCCAGATCCTTGCTGGAGCGATGCACCTGTACGCTGCCCCCCGACTTGCCGCTGGTGGTCGAAAAATCGTTCGCCAGTTTGCAGTCGGCACCCGTCACAGCCTGTCCGTCGGGCGTCACGGTTTCAATCCGTATTTGCTGGGCCGAATCGCCCGTGATCGACGCGCACCCGAATAAACCAAAACACAAAAAGCTCCACAGGAACAACAAAACAGTCTTCATAAAACCCTCCCAGATGGTAATAAAGTGTAAACGCACTCCTAAACAGCGGACGCTGCGCGTCCAGACAGTCGCCCGAACGCGGTAGTTGCCTGGGTCGCTGGCAGCGGGCCATACGCTTCTTGCGCCCATTTTTATGCACTAAATCGGACTGAAGCCCAATAAACACCTGCGTGAGCAGCTATTTTTTTTATAGCTGTATGGCCCAGACCATTGCAGCCAAAAATGGGTTCCGCAGCGGCTTCAAGGAAGGCGCTGTATCAGCGGCGCTGCGCGACCATCGCGCGAAGACTTTCCTCGTCAGCCTGGCCGGGGCCCTTGATTCGTGCACCGCTGCCACCACGTGCATCCGGCAAACCCGCACTCACTTTTTACAGGTCTCAACCCATGCTGAACCGAACGATTACGCACTTCCTCGGGAAATGGCTGGCGATTGCTGCCATGCTGGGCTTTGGCCTGGCGATGGCGCAGACCGCGCCGAACGATCCCACGCTCAAGCAGATTTATGAAGCCGCCCAGGCCGGGCAGCTCGACAAGGCTCAGGGCATGGTCCAACAGGTGCTGGTGCTCCATCCCAACAGCGCAAGGGCGCATTTTGTGCAGGCCGAGTTGTTCGCGCGCCAGGGCCAGTTGCCCAAAGCGCGTGAGGCACTGGCC
>JANMVO010000646.1:0-5862 GCA_031392805.1 Rhodoferax sp.
CTGCGCACGCTGGCCCGCGTGATCCATGCTTACCCGACCCAGGCCGAGGCGATCAAACAGGCGGCGGATGCCTACAGCCGCACGCGTCTGTCGCCGTGGTTCGCCTGGATGCTGCGCCAATGGCTGAACCGGTGACGCGCCGCCCATGAATCCGGAATCAACCCCGTTTGTGGACCTGCACATCGACATCCATCCCGAGGTAGTCGCCGGGGAAGCCGTGCCATGACCCGCTGACGGGTGATGCCAGGCTGGCGTGGCGTGCCACGCCAACGCGGATCAGGTCGGTTCCGCCAATCAGGTTGTTGGTCGGGTCGAACGGAATCCAGCCGGTGCCGGGCAAATATACCTGCGCCCAGGCATGCGTCGCACCCGCGCCCATGACAGGGCTGGTACTGTCGTCAAGCCATGGCGTGTACAGGTAGCCCGAGACGAAGCGTGCGGCATAACCCAGGTGGCGAATTGCCTCGATCATCAGCGTGGCGAAGTCGCGGCAGGTGCCGCTTTGCAGCCGCAGCGTGTCATAGGGTGTTTGCACACCTTCATCAAAGCGTGCCTGGTAGCGCATGCTGTCGCGGATGAATTGGGTCATTGCCACCAGCAGTTGGCGCGAATCTGAGCTGCCGCTGGCGTCAATAAACTGGCTGGCCCAATCCAGCAGCGAGCCATTCGGGTCGTCGTAATAAGGCACCAGGTAATGCGACAGGGCAAGCCGGTCTTCAAGCTTGTAGTTGACGGGATAAGTCTGTGCCCTCGGGCTCAAGGGAAGTTCCAGCGCACGCGTGCCGGTGTGCTCGACTGAAAACGAACACACCACTTTCAAATCGGTGGCCGGGCTTTGCGGCTGCACCAAAGCCACCGAATTGGAATAGACATCCTGAAACAGGCGGATGTCAAGCGGCGCAGGCGTCACCACCATGTCGGTGGCCAGCACCCGCAGGTCATGGCTGTCGCGCGGGCGAAACAGCACCCGGTGTTCTCCCAGGGTGACGGGCTGGGCGTAGCGGTAGTGGGTGGTGTGGGTGATGTCGAAAAAAACGGACACGTGCAACTCCAAAATCAGCTTGCCTTTGAGCATGCGTGGCCGATGGCGTCCGCGTCCATCGGCTGCGGCCCTGAAAGTCTGTCGGCGCTGTCCTACCGGGTTCGATTCCTGCAAATTTCAAATCCAGTGGCCTGACCTAGTTTACCAATACCACTATTATAATAGTAGCTACCAACGCTTGTTTTACGCGGGATAGAGAGTGTTTTTATCACCAAATGGGCATAAGAACGGTGCCGACGCTGGCGCCAGTCCACCAACACGCCATCTGACCTCCTACTGTGAAAACGCTTGGCGTCCTGCATACCGGCGTGACGCCAGCGCGTACCATGTCGCCATCCTCTGAAAGTATTTTTTGATCAGGCTGAAATTCTCCATCGAACTGAATTACGACATCACCGAACCGGGTTGTGATTTCATTTTCAGCATCCATGCCGCGCAGACGCCGCAGCATACGGTTGTGCGCGAGTCGCTGGCCATCAGCCAGCCGCTGCTGCCCAACCTGCATACCGATCCCCCCACACAGACCCGGCAGCTTCGGCTGAGGGCCTATGCCGGGCCGCTGGCGGTGCGCTATGACGCGACGGTAGATCTCGACCACTTCATTGCTCAACCGGAGCAGCTCGGCGAGGTGCCGGTGGCGAACCTGCCAGCCTCCGTGTTGCCTTACCTGTATCCCAGCCGCTATTGCCAGTCCGACCGCTTGCACCGCCTGGCGGTCAAGGAGTTTGGCCACCTGTGGCAAGGGTACGGCCGGGTGCAGGCGATTCGTGACTGGGTGAACAGGCGGGTGAGCTTTCAATCCAATTCTTCCACTGGCAACACTACCGCCGTCGATACCCTGGTAGAAGAAGTCGGCGTGTGCCGCGACTTTGCCCATTTGATGATTGCGCTGTGCCGTGCCGTCAACATCCCGGCCCGCTTTGCCACCGGCATTGATTTCGGTGCCGACCCGGTGCTGGGTCCGAGTGACTTTCACGCGTATGTTGAGGTCTACCTGGGCGACCGCTGGTACATCTTCGACCCCTCGGGGGTTGCCATTCCGATGGGTTTTGTCCGCTTTAGCACTGGACGCGACGCTGCCGACTCGGCCTTTGCCACAATTTTTGGCGGCGTGACAGGCACTGCGCCGGTGATACACATCGAGGCCATCCCCAATGCGCAGGGTGTGCTGGTAGTGCCACAGCATGTAGCCTATGCGGTGTCAACTGACGCACAATGGGTGCACCACTGAGGAAACTGATTTTATGACCACGCCGCCCCTAACCTCGCCCTTGACTTCGCCGGTATTTCCGCCCCTGGCCCCGCCAATCGCCCCAGCCTCCATCAGCCGGGGTCTGGACCAGCTATTTCAAATCGCCGCCACGCAGACACTTGACATCGCCTGCCAGCGCTTTTATTTTCTGCGCCACGGTCAAACCAACCGCAATGTGCTCAGAATTTTTCAGGCACCGGATGAACCCTTGAGCCTGCTGGGGATTGAGCAGGCCCATACTGCCGCTGGTTTGCTGGGCCGCGAACTGATCACCACGGTGGTTTACAGCGACATGCAGCGCACCCGGCAGACCGCCGGCATTGTTGCCGCTTCGCACGCCCTGCCTCAAATTGAACATGCCGGTCTGAGAGAGCGAAATTTTGGCAAGCTGATCGGCACCTCATCTGCCGACATCGACTGGGCCTGCAACCCTGTGGCCGGCGAAAGTCTGGACGCATTTGTCACGCGCACCCGTCTGGGCCTGGGCTTTGCCCTGAAGCATCCGGCGCCGACGCTGGTGGTGGCGCATGGCGGCACGCTGTACGTGCTGGTGGCCCTGCTAAAGTTGAGTTTGGACCTCCAACTGCTTGGCAATGCACAACCTCTGTTATTCCAGCGGCAGGATGCGGGGTGGACGGTCACGCTGCTTGGCGGCCATGCACCGGTGGCCGGCACCCACGTCGTCCCCAATATTGCTTAGGCCATCACACCAGGTTACTGCGGGGTGCAAACCTCAACTTCAACCAGGCAGTCGTAAAACGTCGGACCCCGGCCCAGATCGGTCAGGTTTTGGCTGGTCAATTGATTCACGTTCTTGCCATCCAGCCCCAGCTTGCGCCACCAGATGCCCATGCCATTGACCACGCCGGGGCGTGCGCGGCACGTCACTTCCGCCTTGCAACGGTAGTCACCGCGTGCATTGAAAATGCGCACCACACTGCCCGACACGATGCCCCGGGCCTTGGCGTCGTCTTCATGAATCTCAAGCAAGGGCTCACCTTCGATGTTGCGCAGACTTTTGACATTGACGAACGTCGAATTCAAAAAATGGCGGGCCGGGGGCGAAATCATGGCCAGCGGGTATTCGGTGGACTTGCCAGACGCCTCGTAGTTTTCAACGTAGTCCGCCAGGCCGTCCAGTCCCTGCGTTGCCAGCCTGGCGCTGAAAAATTCGCACTTGCCCGAGGGCGTTAAAAACCCGCCATTTGCAAACGGCGCTGGCGCGACCTTGAGCGATGTGAATCCGTGGCGCAGCAACTCGTCAAAGTCAACCGCCGACCCATAAGCCATGCGGCACAGTGCTTCGTCATCATCGTCAAAGCAAGGCTCGGCAAAGCCCATGTGCCGGGCCAGTTCGCGAAAGATCTGGGTGTTGGGTTTGGCCTCACCCAGCGGCGCGATGGCTGGGCGGTTGAGCAGCACATCGGTATGCCCATAGCTCAAATGCACATCCCAATGCTCGAGCTGGGTGGTGGCTGGCAGGAGGTAGTCCGCATAGTCGGCGGTGTCAGTTTGAAAATGTTCCAGCACCACAGTGAACAGGTCTTCGCGCGCAAACCCGGCCACCACTTTGCCCGACTCAGGTGCAATCGCCACCGGATTGCTGTTGTAGACCATCAGGGCCTCGATGGCAGGGCCGAAGTCGGCAGAACTTGGGCGCAGCAAATCATCGCCAATGGTGCTCATGTTGAGGGTGCGGGGGGTTCGCCCGCCCAGCAAGTCGGGGCGTTGCAAGGCGGCACGGTCCACCGGATACGTCCCTGAAGTCGATAGCAAAACGCCGCCTGCGCGGTGCCGCCATGCACCCGTAAGCGCCGGCAGGCCGGCAATCAGGCGCACCGCATTGCCACCGCCGCGCGCCCGCTGCAGGCCATAGTTCATGCGGATCGCGGCGGGCTCATTGGCCTTGCCGCAAGTGCCGTAATCGCGCCCCAGGGCCCTGATCTGTGCGGCATCGACCCCACACACCAACGCGGCACGCTCCGGCGGCCAAAGCAGGGCGCGGGCGCGCAGCAAATCCCAGCCCAGCGTGTAGCGCGCCAGGTAATCATGGTCCAGCCAGTCGTGGGTGATCAGCTCATGCATCAGGGCCAGCGCCAGCGCGCCGTCGGTGCCGGGCAGCAGGGCCATATGCTCATGGCATTTTTCTGCGGTTTCGCTGCGCCGGGGGTCGATGCAAATGACCTTGGCACCGTTGCGTTTGGCCGTCTGCACATGGCGCCAGAAATGCAGGTTGCTGGCGATGGAGTTGCTGCCCCAGATGATGATCAATTTTGATTCGGCAAAGTACTCCACGCGCATGCCGACTTTGCCGCCAAGGGTGTGCGTCAGCCCTTCTCCTCCAGCGGCAGAGCAAATGCTGCGGTCTAACAATGATGACGCCAGCTTGTTGAAAAAACGCGCGGCCATGCTCTCGCCTTGCACCAGGCCCATGGTGCCTGCATAGCTGTAGGGCAGGATAGCCTGGGCTGAACCGGGCCTGCGTGCGGCAATAATCGCCAGCCGCGCGCCAATGTCGCTCAAAGCGGCGTCCCAGCTGACGCGCTCAAACTGGCCGGCGCCTTTGGGGCCGGTGCGTTTGAGGGGATAAAGAAGGCGCTCAGGGTGGTAGGTGCGCTCGGTATAGCGCGACACCTTGGTGCACAGTGTGCCACCGGTATGCGGGTGCTCGGGGTTGCCCTGCACCTTGATGGCGATGCCGTTCTCAACCGTGGTGACCAGGGAGCAGGTGTCCGGGCAGTCGTGCGGGCAGGCCCCCAGCACTTGGGTGGTCTCGGGGCTGTGCAAATCGTCAGTCATGTGTTTCATAATGTCAAAATACGGCTTGAATTTGGAGGTAGTTGGTGCTTCAGTTCAGGTCTGACCTCCATCACAGGTCTGACATCCATCATAATTCCCCATGATTACAAGACGTCAATTTTCCGTTGTGTCAGGCACGGCGGCGCTGGCCGGATTCAACAGCGCCCGCGCCCAAAGCGGCGGCAAAATCGTGCTGGGCCAATCGGCGCCGTTCACTGGCCCGGCAGCCCAATTGGGGATTCAGTTCAATCGCGGTGCCCACGTCTGGTTTGACCAGTTGAATTCCCAAGGCGGCGTTGGCGGTCGAATGATTGAGCTGCGAAAGCTTGACGATGGCTATGAGCCTGACCGGTGCGCAGAAAACACCCAAAAATTGATCTCCGAAGACGTGTTCGCATTGTTTGGCTACATCGGCACGCCCACCAGCCTGGCGGCGGCACCCCTGGCAAACAAGGCGCAAGTACCCTTCATTGCCCCCTTCACCGGGGCCATGGCGCTGCGCGACCCGTTCAGCAAATACGTGTTCCACCTACGCGCGTCGTACAACGATGAAACCGCGCTGATCGTCAAGCAGCTCACCACGCTGGACCTTAAAAAAGTGGCTGTGTTCTACCAGAATGACGCCTATGGCAAGGCCGGTCTGGACGGCGTGATTTTGGCTTTGTCGGCCCTGGGTTTGAAGCCGGTGGCGGTGGCGACGGTTGAGAGAAATTCAGTTGACGTGGCGGTCTCTGTCAAGGCCCTGACAGCGGCTGCCCCCGACGCCATC
>JANMVO010000647.1:0-11205 GCA_031392805.1 Rhodoferax sp.
GTTCAAGAACGTGAGCAACTGACGGGCTTTCTTCAGCAATTGGCGCAAGCCCAGGCTGGCCCCAAAGACGAGGAAGCTTTGGGCATGATCGGCAGCACAGTGGCGCGCCAGCCGGATGCGCTCTATTTGCTGGTGCAAAGAACCCTGATTCTGGATGGCGCGCTCAAGAGTGCGCAGTCGCAGATTGCACAGCTTCAAACCCAACTGGAGCAACAGAAGGCGCTGGCGTCCCCTGTGGCTGCGTCGGCCAACTTTCTGGATGCAAATTCCTGGGGTCGCTCAACCGCCACAAACGCTGTGGCCCCGATGCTGCAGAGCCCTGGCATGCGGTCGCCAGCGCCTGCTTATCCAGCGGGTCCGCAAGCTGGAAACTACGGCGCACCGCAAGCTGGAAACTTTGCAGCACCGCAAGCTGCTGCGCCAAGCGCTGGCTTTCAGGCGCCCAGCTTTCTGACTGGCATGGCAACAACGGCTGCCGGAGTAGCAGCCGGAGCGTTCCTGTTTCAGGGCGTGAATCACATGTTTGGCAGCCATGGCGACAATTCAATGATGGGGTCGTCGGCGCGCCAACCGCCATCGGGCGCAACTGACAATACGGTGATCAACAACTATTACGAACAACCCGCCGCTGCCGACTCCGCAAATTCCAGCGAAGCATCGGACTTCACTTCAGTGGCAGATGCTTCAGACGTCGGCGATGACGGCTCTTTTGAATCGGCGTGATGTTCAAGCGGTAGCACCCAGCTTCAGCTAGTGCTTTGCCCCGAGCGCTAGTGCTTGGCCCCGAGCGCCAGCGCTGCGGTCCGTGACGCGGCCAGCCCGGTTGCATCAGGCTGCGCCAGCGTCGTCCAGCCCGCCAGATGCTGCACGGTGAGGTTGCACAGGGCGGTGATCCAGGCATGGCTGTCGTTCAGGCAGGGGATGTAGTGAAACTCCTTGCCCCCAGCCATCAAGAATGCCGCGCGGCCTTCCTGGTCAATTTCTTCCAGCGTTTCCAGACCATCGCAATTAAAGCCCGGGCAGATCACATCGACACGGCGCAGGCCGGTCCGGCCCATGGCGGCAAGCGTGGGCTCGGTATAAGGTTGCAGCCATTTGGCACGGCCCAGGCGGGACTGGAACGTGACTTTGTATTGATCCTTTTCCAAACCGAGCTGCTCGGCCAGCAGCCGCGCGGTCTTGAAGCATTCGCAGTGGTACGGGTCGCCCAGATGCAAGGTGCGCTGGGGTACGCCATGAAAGCTCATCACCAGCTGGTCCGGTTTTCCGTTGAGTTGCCAGTGCTTTTTGACGCTGCCCGCCAGCGCGGCGATGTAGCCGGGATCGTCGTGGTAGTGGTTGATGAAGCGCAACTCGGGAATCAGCCGCGTGCGGGCGGCCCAGGCGTACACCGCGTCAAAAATGCTGGCCGTGGTGGTGGCGGAATACTGCGGGTAGGCGGGCAGAATCAGCACCCGGGTGACACCCTGGTCTTTCAGCATGTCCAGTTGCGATGCAATCGACGTGCTGCCATAGCGCATGGCATGGTAAACCTTCACATGGTGGCCGCGTTGCCCCAGCCAGCCTTGCAGCAGCTTGGCCTGTTTTTCGGTCCATAGTTTGAGGGGCGAGCCGTCCGCAGTCCAGATGGTGGCGTATTTGGCGGCAGACTTGGCGGGGCGCACCCGCAAGATGATGCCGTGCAGGATCAGCAGCCACAGCAGGCGCGGAATTTCGACCACGCGGTGATCACTCAAGAACTCGGCCAGGAAGCGCCGCACCGCCACAGGCGTTGGCGCATCCGGCGTGCCCAGATTGCAAAACAGCACGGCGGTTTTAGGGGCTTGACCATGGACGAAGGCCGGTTCTTTGGAAAAAGGGGACGCGTTGAAGAAGGGCATGCGGTATTCTCAGGCACTTATGCTGCGTATTTCAAAAATCAGGGCAATAACCCTGGACCTGGACGATACCCTGTGGCCCATCTGGCCGACCATTGAGCGGGCCGAGCTTGCGTTGGGCCACTGGCTGGGCCAGCATGCCCCGGCTGCGGCGGCTCTGGTGGCCAACCCGGCGATGCGCCTCGCGCTGCGCGACCAGGTGGTGCGCACGCGCCCTGAGATGGCCCATGACATGGGCTCGGTGCGCCGCGAATTCATCCGTATGGCGCTGCATCGCTGCGGCGAAGACACGCAGCTGGCCGAGGCGGCATCAGAGCTCTTTCTGGAGCACCGGATGAAGGTTGATTTGTTTGCCGATGCGTTGCCTTCGCTGGCGTTTTTGGCGCAGCGCTACCCGATAGTGGCTGTGTCCAACGGCAATGCCGATGTACACCGGGTGGGCATTGGCGCACATTTTCATGCCAGCGTCAGCGCCCATGAATTGGGTGTCGGCAAGCCCGACCGCCGGATTTTTCATGCTGCGGCAGCAGCAGCGGGTGTCGCGCCAGATGAAGTGCTGCATGTCGGCGATGACGCCGCGCTGGACGTGTTGGGGGGCCTGAACGCGGGCATGCAGACAGTTTGGGTGAACCGGGGCAATGAGGCGTGGACCCATGACACCGCGCCGCATGTCACGGTGTCTGACCTGGGGCAACTGTGCGCGATGTTGGCGCATGCACTTCCAGTTATTCGCGAACCTGGTCAACAGGCTGGCGCAAGGTGAACCTTGGTCTGAAAAATCAAGCGCGATCCGCCACAGGGTCCATGTCCCCCGCGTGATCTGAAACGTGACCTATAGAAAGACCCATGGCGATATTGGCGGCCGCGATGCCGCTGCGTACCGCGCCTTCCAGTGTGGCTGGGTAGGGGCTATCGACATAGTCACCGCAAGCCAGCAATCCCGCCGCAATTTTCAGGGGGGGCCGCTGCAGGCCCGGCGTGCAGGCAAATGTGGCTTGCTTTTCCACAATGGTTTGCACCGGCTGCATGGTCAGGCCGAGCTGTCGGCTGGCCTGCACCAGCACCCCCGCCTGGATGGCGTCGCGCTCACCGGTGCTGGCGCTGACCACGAAAGCAAGCAGGCCTTTAGGGCCACCGAGCTGGCCCCGGTCAAACACAAACTGGGCGGGCCCTGAAGCGTTGGCCTGGCTGCGCAACGCCAGGATTGGGCTGGCCAGGGCCGCGCCTGCGCCCCAGGCATAGACGGTGGTGATGGCCTCAAAGCGCAAGGCGCTGGCAATCTGAATCCATTCCTGGGTTTGAACTGCTATTTCTTTTGAAGCATACAACTCAATATTGACAAGGGCTCGCACTGCATCTGGCGAGGAAACTGCCAGAATGACAGTATCAAACCCCTCGCCGTTCACCTGCCAGAGACAGGTTGGCGCGCCATTGCGCACATAGTCCACCCGCGCGCCCAACTTCAGCTTGCCGGCACCGCCCCGAGCACTGTGCCGGGCGATCCAGTCGGCAGCGGCCTGGGGGAACAACTGCGACAGATCGACCCGGGGCAACAGCAAATTTGAACTGCCTCGTGCGCCAAACAAAGCGTCACGCAGCACGTGCAGGAAAACCTGGCCGCTGGCCCGCTTGGCGGGCGTGTTGAGCGCAGACACGCACAGCGGCTCTATCAGTTCTGCCATCACCCGGGGTGTCAAGCGTTGGCAAATATCGGCGACGGATTGCCTGCTGCCACATCTGAAGCTGGTGCACCGCCAGCGTACGGCGGCTTGCAACAGCGACGCCTTGTCGCGCAGGCTCCAGCCATTCGCGCCCAGGATGCCGGCGAGTGAATCCAGCGGTGGTGGCCACTGGGGAAGCTGCAGGCCGGCACCATCTGGAAATTTAACGCTCAGCGGCAGGCGCAGCAGGGCATCGCCCAAGTTGACGCCGACCCGGCGCATCAGGCCCAGGGTTTCGGTGTAGGCACCGATCAGGACGTGCTGGCCATTGTCCAGGGTCGCTCTGGATCCATCGGGCAAGGTGGCATTTATGGCTCTGGCCCTGCCGCCGATTGATCGAGATGCTTCAAAAACTGTAGCAGAATGGCCGCTGCCCATGACTTGAACCGCTGCGGCCATGCCAGCCCAGCCGGCGCCGATGATGGCGATTTTCATCTAGACTTTACCCAAGGCTTGCACCTTCCACGCCAGCCACAACTTGCGCAAAGGCGTGAGGCAGACGCGCTGGTGCAGCACCTGAAAATCGTCGCGCTCAATCTCAACCAACAGTGTCCGGTAGATGCTGGCCATCATCAGGCCGGGCTTCTGGGTGCGCCGGTCTGCCGCCGGCAAAAGTGCAAAAGCCTCGTCATAGAGCCGGTGGGCGCGTGCCGACTGAAACCGCATCAGCGCGGTGAAGCGCCCGGAGTAGCTGCGTTTAAGAACCTCATGCGCCTTGACATCAAACTGCTGCAGCTCACTCACCGGCAGGTAAATGCGCCCGCGCATGGCGTCTTCACCGACGTCGCGGATGATGTTGGTGAGTTGCAAGGCCAGGCCCAGGGTGTGGGCATAGGCTGTGGTTTGCGTCTGGGTCTGGCCAAAAATGCCCGCTGCGACCTCGCCCACAACGCCAGCCACCAGGTAGCAGTAGCGCTGTAGCCCGGCAAAGTCGAGGTAACGGGTTTGCTCCAGATCGAGCCTGCAACCGTCGATGATGGCTTGAAGCTGGCGTTGCTCGATTTTGAACTCGGCGGCAAAAGGCATCAGGGCTTTCATGACCGGGTGGCTGGGATGACCTGCAAATGACTGGTTGACCTCGGACTGCCACCAGGCGAGTTTGCTGCTGGCAACGCTGGGGTCCGCCATGTCGTCCACCACGTCGTCCACCTCCCGGCAAAATGCGTAAAAAGCAGTGATGGCGGCGCGCCGTTGCCGGGGCAGGAAGAGAAAGGCATAGTAGAAACTGCTGCCTGATGCAGCGGTTTTTTGCCTGACGTATTGCTCGGGAGTCATGAGCCGATTGTTACATCCATGCTGCCCGCAAGAGCATGAGCGGCACATCCCATGCCCGAAGCCTGGGCCTGGCCTGTAGCGTGGCGAAGTTCATGGCCTCGATTTTGTCCAGAATGCGCAAACCCCCCTGAACCACCAGGCGCAGTTCCCACCCAGCCCGTCCTGGTACATTTTTCACGAGTTGGGAGCCATTTAGCATCATAGCCCTAGTGTACTGGACTTGAGTAGCTATTAAATACGTAGCATTTGGGGTCTGGCGCAAAGCCTTCAAATCGGCGTGGCTGACGCCATTGGCCGCACAGTCAACGTCCGGCAGGTAGAAGCGGCCGCGCGCGATGTCCAGCCCCAGGTCTTGCCAGAAGTTGATGAGTTGCAGGGCAGTGCAAATGCTGTCGCTCATGCGCAGGCAGGACTTGTCGTTGATGCCATACAGATGCAACAGCAGGCGGCCCACGGGGTTGGCCGAACGGCGGCAGTAGTCCAGCAGTTCATCGCGTGTGGCGTAGCCAGCGCCATCGCGGGTTTTAACCACGTCCTGCCCAAATGCATCCAGCAGGTCTGACAGCAAACCAACGGGCAGGTCGAATTTCTGGATCATTGCCGCCAGCGGCTCAAAAACCTCGGGCCAGCGCCCGCTGCCGGCCTGGCCATGGCTTGCTGCCATCAGGTCAGCGCGCAGGGCGGCCAGGTCGTTCAATCGCTCTTGTGCCGGCGCGTCGCCTTCATCGGCAATGTCGTCAGCGGTCCGCGCGAAGGCGTAGATGGCCGCAATGGGGGGGCGCAAGTGAGCCGGGCACAGCACAGACGCCACCGGAAAATTTTCGTAGTGGCTGGTGCCTGCGGTGGCGGCAGATTGGTTTGTGAGCGGGTTGGGCATTTGACCAGACGCGGTAGTATGCCAATGATTTGTCGATGGCAGTGTAGGGTGATCATGGCGCGAAATACGGTTTCACTGGAAACCAGAAGCCGCTCGATGTGTGAAACTCATGGCTTCGCAGTTCATTGGCACGTTTCAAGAGGATTTCATGGTGAAGTTTAAATCAATAGCAAGTTCAAGCCTGCTGGCGCTGGCTGCGGGCATGCCGCTATGCAACTCCCACGCCCAGACCTTCCCCACCAAGCCGGTGCGCATCGTTGTGCCCCAAACCCCTGGCGGTGCGTCCGATGCGCTGGCCCGGATTGTCGGCCAGAAGCTGTCCGAAAAATGGGGCCAGGCGGTGGTGATTGAAAACCGTGCGGGCGCGGGTGGCAATATTGGCATGGACGTGGTGGCCAAGGCAGCGGCCGATGGCTACACGCTGCTGATGTCTTATGTGGGTTCGCACGCGATCAACGTCAGTATCTACAAAAAGCTGCCGTTTGATCCGGAGGCTGATTTCTCTGCCGTGGCGACACTGGCCAATGTGCCCTTTGTCGCCGCTGCGAATGCCGCGCTGCCGGTCGGCAACATGAAAGAGCTGGCGGCTTATGCGGCAAAAAATCCGGTTTCTTTCGGCTCGGCGGGCAACGGCTCGGTCAACCATTTGCTGGGTGAAATGTTCAGCACGCTCAGCCAGACCAAAATGCTGCACGTGCCGTACAAGGGCGCGGCACCGGCCCTCACTGATTTAATTGCCGGGCAGACGCAACTCGTCTTTACCAGCCTGCCATCGATTGCACAGCACATTCGGGCCGGCACGGTCAAAGGGCTGGGTGTAACTGGCTCCAGGCGAGCGCAGGCATTCAAGGACATCCCGACGATTGCCGAGTCCGGCTACCCCGGCTTTGTGATCAACCCCTGGTTTGGCCTGTTCGCGCCCAAAGGCACGCCGCCTGCCGTGATTCGCCAGATCAATGCCGACATCAGGAAAATTCTTGAAGACAAAGACACCATGGACAAATTTGCGGTGTTGGGTGCCGAGCCCTATGAAACCACGCCGCCGGAATTCACGGCAATATTGCATGCAGATATTTTGAAGTGGGCGGCGGTGGTCAAGAGCTCCGGCGCAACCGCAGATTAGAGGCAATTAGAGGTAATTAGAGGTAATAACATCATGAAAATCAAACAAGTCGCAGGTGCCCTGGGTGCCGAAATATCGGGTGTTGATCTGTCCCAGGGCGTGTCTGCACAACTGGCGGCAGACATCCGCAAGGTGTTTCTGGACCATCAGGTGATTTTTCTGCGCAACCAGTCCCTCACGCCTGCTCAGTTTCTGGCTTTTGCGAAAAGCATGGGCGAGCCGGTTGAGTACCCTTTCGTCAAGGGGCTCGACGGTTTCCCCCACATCATCGAAGTCAAAAAACTGGAGCATGAAAAGGTCAATTTCGGCGGCATCTGGCATTCAGACACCACCTACCTGGATGTGCCGCCCATGGGCTCCATGCTGCTGTCGCGTGAGGTACCGCCTTACGGCGGCGACACCCTGTTTGCCAACCAGTACCTGGCCTATGAGTCGCTCTCTGGCACCCTGCAGCGCTTGCTGGATGGCCTGTTGGGCGTCAATACGTCGGCCAAGGCAGATGTCTCCAAAACGCGGGAAGACCGCATCAAGTCAGACGGCAAAGACGCTGCGCCGCAACAGTACCGCGCCGAGCATCCGATTGTGCGCACACACCCCGAGACCGGGCGCAAGGCGTTGTACGTCAACGTGGCGCACACGGCAGGCATCAAGGGCATGACGGATGAGGAAAGCGCACCGATTCTCAACTTTCTTTTCGCGCACCAGGTCAAGCCAGAACTGACCTGCCGCTTTGCCTGGGATGCCAACGCGATTGCGTTTTGGGACAACCGCTGCGCACAGCACAACCCGGTCAACGATTACCACGGCTTTCGCCGGGTGATGAACCGCATTACGCTGAAGGGCGATAAACCCGTTTGAGGATTTTTCATGCCGGACGAAACTTTTCATTGGCGCAAGCGCCCTCTCAATTTGCGCGGCCACCGCTTCAAGCCGCTGACCTGGGAGACCATGACGCCAGCCCAGCTCACGATGGCAGACGGCGTGATGGCCGGCCAGCGCGCGTCCATGCAGGGGCCGTACAACGTGCTGCTGCGCAGCCCCGAGCTGGGCAACCTGGCCCAGCAGTTTGGCGCGCACACACGCTTCAAATCGTCGCTTCCCCTGCGGCTCAACGAGCTGGCAATTTTGCTGGTTGCGCGGTTTTGGCGTTGTGAATTTGTCTGGTGGGCGCACCGCCAGATCGCCATTGACAGCAGACTGTCGCCTGACCTGATTGATGCAATTCTTGCGGGGCGGCGGCCCATTGACCTGGCAGCAGAGGAGGCGGTGGTTTTTGGCTACTGCCACGAGTTGATCGAAACCCGGCGCGTCAGCGACGCAAGCTATGCCGCGCTGGCAGCGCATTTTGGCGAGGCTGGCGCGGTGGACCTGATCGGCACCATGAGCTACTACACGCTGGTCAGCATGTCGCTCAATGTGGACCAGTATCCGTTGCCGCCCGGGGCCATTGCGAGCTTTGATAGCCCCAGCCTCTCCAGCGCCAACTCCAACCGCACCAGCTTCTCAATAAATAGCGTTGACCGCAGTAGTGACGGGGGCATTGAAGGACACAATGGCAAATCGCAAGCATGAATTTCATCCAATCCATCCCCCTGTCCATCCAGACCATTGTGCTGCTGGCGCTCAGCAACGTTTTCATGACGTTTGCCTGGTACGGCCACCTTAAAAATCTGGCCACAGCACCTTGGTACATCGCGGCGCTAGTGAGCTGGGGCATTGCGCTATTTGAGTACCTGCTACAGGTGCCGGCCAACCGCATTGGCTTCCAGCAGGCAGGCTTCAGCGTGGGCCAGCTCAAAATCATGCAGGAGGTCATCACGCTGTTGGTGTTTGTGCCGTTTGCGGCTTTCTTTATGCACGAGCCGCTCAGGCTGGACTATTTGTGGGCGGGTCTGTGCCTGATTGGGGCGGTGTACTTCATCTTTCGCGGTTCCTGATCCGGCTCCGCGGTTACACTTCCGCCTGTCATATTTCAGACGGTTCTGCGTCATCTTTCAGTCAATTTTGACGTCACTGTTTTCAGGAGCGGCTCATGCTGTTTGGCAAATTAATGCCGCGCGAAGGCAATTTCTTCGAGATGTTCAACCAGCATGCGGATCGCATCGTGGAGGCGGCGCGGGCGTTCTCGCACCTGGTCGCCAATTACAGTGATGTGCACTTGCGCGAACAGTACAACCGCGACGTTGACAACGCCGAGCGTGCCGCTGACCGCATTACCCATGAGGTCAACAAGGCACTGCACAAGACCTTTATCACGCCAATTGACCGTGAGCAGATTCACTCGCTGATCAACACCATGGACGACGTGGCGGATTTGATCCAGGACTCGGCTGAGACCATGGCCCTGTACGACGTGCGCCACATGACCGACGAGATCACGCGCCTGACCGATTTGAGCGTCAAGTGCTGCGAGCGTGTCAAGGACGCGGTGTACATGCTGGAAAAAATTGCCGACCCCAAGGTGGCGGAAGCCGCGCTTAAAACCTGCGAAGAAATTGACCGGCTGGAGTCGGATGCGGACCGCGTCATGCGCTCGGCCATGAGCAAGCTGTTTCGCGAAGAGCCCGACGTCCGTGAAGTGATCAAGCTCAAGGCGATTTACGAATTGTTGGAGACCATCACCGACAAGTGTGAAGACGTGGCCAATCTGATCGAGGGCGTTGTCCTCGAAAACAGTTAAGCGCGAAGCGCGATGCAAAGCGTGCAAGGCGTGCCGGTGGCCCTGTGGGTGGTGGTGTTGCTGGTATTGTTGGCACTGGCATTTGACTTCATGAACGGGTTTCATGATGCGGCCAACTCGATTGCCACGGTGGTGTCCACAGGCGTTCTCAAGCCCGGCACAGCGGTTCTGTTTGCAGCCGCCTTCAATTTCATCGCATATTTTGTATTCGGTGTGAGTGTCGCGGCCACCATCGGCAAGGGCATTGTCCAGCCCGGCATCGTCGACACGCACGTGATCTTTGGTGCGCTGGTGGGGGCCATCAGCTGGAACTTCATTACCTGGTATTACGGCATTCCCAGCAGCTCATCGCACGCCTTGATTGGCGGTATTGTGGGCGCGGTGATCGCCAAGGCGGGAACCGGCTCGCTGATTACGTCTGGCATTCTGAAAACGGTGGTGTTTATATTCATCTCGCCACTGCTTGGTTTTCTGCTGGGCTCACTGATGATGCTGCTGGTGGCCTGGGGGTTTCGGCGCGCCACACCGTCCAAAGTTGACCGCTGGTTTCGCCGACTGCAATTGGTATCGGCTGGTGCGTACAGCCTGGGCCACGGCGGCAACGACGCGCAAAAAACCATTGGCCTTATCTGGCTGATGTTGATTGCCACGGGTTATGCCACGGCAGACAGCAAGCTGCCGCCAAACTGGGCGGTGGTGAGTTGCTATCTGGCGATTTCAGCCGGTACCATGTTTGGCGGCTGGCGCATTGTGAAGACGATGGGCCAGCGCATTACCAAGCTAAAACCGGTCGGCGGCTTTTGCGCCGAAACCGGCGGTGCCATCACCTTGTTTTTAGCGACGGCGTTGGGCATTCCGGTGTCCACCACACATACCATTACCGGTGCGATTGTGGGCGTGGGCGCCGCCAAACGGGCCAGTGCGGTGCGCTGGGGCGTGGCCGGCAACATCGTTTGGGCCTGGATTTTCACGATTCCTGCCAGCGCTTTTGTCGCCACGGTCGCTTACTGGCTCAGCCTGCAAATTTTTTGACGATATAAAATAAATAGCATCCTAAGTCCGTTGCACGCGGGCTATCGCCAGCCTTTCCCAACGACATAAGAGCCTGACAAACAGGCGGGACTTGACACTTAGTCAGCAGTGACACCGGCATGAAATCTTTGATCAAGTCGTAGCGCAGGCCACTGAACAATGACATGTTAATCGCGTGCGTGGTTGTCGCGACCAGCAGCGTAAGCCATCCGCAGGTGCGTGTGCCACTGCTTAGGCGCCGATGTTGCCACCATCGGCGCGGTTGTCGATGACAAACTGCTGACCGGTTGCCTCCGACACTTGCTGGAACACGACCCGGGCAACGATGTCGGTCGGCCCCCCCGGTGGGTAGGGCACCACCACCTTAACCGGCTTGTTCGGATAGGCCGCCGACGCTGCGGTTGGCCCTGGGGGTCTGGGATTGGGACCGGGATAGGGCGGTGAGCGCCATCATGGCGACCATCAGGCCGGTGATCAATCCGTAAGCGTCCGGCCCCCACCACCCTTGCGTGAAATCCCCGCCTCGTCCACCCTCTCGGTTTTCAACACCGAGGAGACGCGAGATGGAACCCAAACCCCAAGACCGCCAGCGCATCGAGCGCTGCCTGGAGCAAATTGAC
>JANMVO010000659.1:0-2328 GCA_031392805.1 Rhodoferax sp.
TTCGCTGAACATCATCGTGTGGCGAAATCCGGAGCTGTCGCTTTCTGTGCCCGTGCGGCCCGATGGCAAATTGTCAACGCCTTTGGTAGATGAGTTGGTTGTACAGGGCAAGACCTCGGTAGAAATTGCGCGCGATGTAGAGAAGGCCTTGTCAAAGTTCGTGCGCGACCCTGTTGTTACGGTTATCGTGACTGGTTTTGTCGGGCCTTACAGTGAGCAGATCAGGGTTGTCGGAGAAGCTACAAAACCCCAATTTTTGCCCTACAAGCAAAAAATGACCTTGCTGGACGTGATGATTGCCGTAGGGGGGCTCACAGATTTTGCTGATGGCAATTCGGCATTGATTTTTCGAGCATCAGAGGGTGACAAGCGCTATTCGGTGCGCATCAGGGACCTGATCAAGCGGGGTGACATCTCCGCGAACATCGAGATGAAACCCGGCGACGTTTTGATCATTCCGCAAGGCTGGTTCTAGACATCCTATATTCACGCTGGTTGGCAGGGCTGAAAAAAGCCCATTCACCGGCAAATTTTGATCAAAACGGCGCTCTCAGATGGATGAACTGATCAGTCAGATTTCGATAATTGCCCGAGGCATATGGAAACATCGTTGGCCGGGGCTTTTGGTTGCTTGGGTGGTGGGTGCCATCGGGGCGGCAGTCGTGCTTTGGGTGCCTGACAAATATGAGGCAAGTGCCCGTATTTACGTGGATACCCAGTCCATCTTGAAGCCTCTGATGTCTGGGTTGGCTGTTCAACCCAACGTTGAACAGCAAGTGGCAATGCTTAGCCGCACGCTCATCAGCCGCCCCAACGTCGAAAAGCTCATACGCATGGCTGATCTTGATCTTGGCGAGAAATCAAAGGATGCACAAGAAGCGTTGGTTGAGCGCGTGACAAAGTCGCTCGAAATCAAGAATACGGGCCGGGACAACCTGTATACCTTAGGCTTTCGTGACCCAAGCCCGGATAAAGCGAAGCGGGTCGTTCAGTCGCTTGTTTCAATTTTCGTTGAGTCCAGCCTGGGTGACACGCGTAAAGACTCCGATAGCGCCAAGAAATTTATCGACGAGCAGATCAAGACCTATGTTGCAAAGCTGGAAGAAGCTGAGTCGCGGTTGAAGCAGTTCAAGCTGCGTAATATGGAGGTTTCGACCGCAGACGGCAAAGACATGTCGTCTCGCCTGGGCGAGGTAGGCGATCAATTGAACCAAGCGCGGCTTGAACTTCGGGAAGCAGAAAACGCCCGTGATGCAGCCAAGAAGCAGCTTGAGAGTGAAAAGGCGCAAAGTGCGAACATAACCTCGCGCAGTCTTTTGCAGGAATCCGCCACATCAATCGCAACCCCTGAGATTGATTCGCGGATTGACGCCCAGAAGCGCAGTCTCGATGGCTTGCTTCAGCGGTTCACAGACCAGCACCCAGACATCATCAGCGCGCGGAAATTGATCAAAGACCTTGAAGATCAAAAGAAAAAAGAGGTGCTGGAGTTGCGAAAAGTGGCCATGGCCATGCCAGCCGCGTCAGCCACCCTAAGTTTGGCGTACCAGGAGTTAAGCCGCCTGCTTGTCACATCAGAAATTCAGGTGGCATCGTTGCGCGCCCGTGTTGGCGAGTACGAAAGCCGCTTCGCCAGGGCGCGAGTCATGATGAAATCAGCGCCCCAGATCGAGACAGAGTTCTCACAATTGAACCGCGACTACGCAATTCACAAGAAAAACTACGAAGATTTGGTCGCCCGGCGGGAATCAGCAGTACTGTCGGGGGATCTGGAAGGCACGTCGGGCATTGCGGATTTTCGTTTGATTGATCCGCCAAGGGTGTCGCCGCAACCGGTTGCGCCTAATCGGCTTCTGTTGCTGGCCCTGGCACTGCTCGTCTCACTTGGTGCTGGGATTGCTACCGCATTTGTTGCCAGCCAGCTCCGGGCCGTATTTTTTGACGCACACACGCTTCGCGACTTTGTGGGATTGCCGCTTTTGGGTGTTGTTACATTGGTCCCTAACGAGTCTGCACGTATCAGGGAAAAGTCTGATTTAAGACGGTTTGTTGTCGCATCGAGTGGCTTGATAGGCGTTTTTATTACAGGCATCGTTGTTTTGGCCTTCCTGTCCGGACGTTTGGGATGAACCACCTATGAGCAGCTTGATTGAGCAAGCCACCCTGCGCCTGGAGCAGCTACGCAGAGCCGGTGCATCTATTCCGGAGAATGCGCCAATTCCTGTGGCTCGCGTAGCCGTCACGGCTCCTGTAATTGCTGAGCCCGCACCAGGGCCAGCACCGGCACCAGCGTCAGTTTCCCGACGCGTGGAAATTGACCTTGATGCT
>JANMVO010000665.1:0-8413 GCA_031392805.1 Rhodoferax sp.
CCCTATTGCCCTGTTCCACTGTCAAGAAAAGCAGCCCAAAAATAAGGGTGAGGCTTTTTACGCAGCAATTGCTCTTGTGCAACTGCCAGCGCCTTGCCCACTGGCATGCCCTTCTTCATCCCTGCATACATCAGCCTTGACAGTTCGGCCGTGGCATCGTCATCTACTTCCCACAACGACCCCACCACGTTTTGTGCGCCTGCGTACAGAAACCCCCGGGTGAGCCCCACTACATCGTCGCCACTGCTGATGCTGCCCAGGCCGGTCTCGCAGGCTGAGAGCATCACCAGGTTGGCGTTCAGGCGCAGGCCGTAGATTTCGCCCACCGTCAGCATGCCATCGTTCTTGTCGTCAGCGGCCAGTTTCAGGCGTGACTCCAGGGGGGCATCGGCCGAAAACTCTCCGTGGGATGCCACATGAATGTGCGAGAAATCATAGGCGCGCTCCTTGATCAAGGTTTCGGTAGCCGCACGCCGCACAAACAATTCACTGGTTCTGGCAAACATGGCTTGCAGGTCTTGCGCCTCTGCTTGCGCTGCGGGCAAGTCCAGCGCGGCTTGACCCAGGTCGGGGTTGCCTAAAATGAGCAGTCGGCTCACCGGGTCTTTGGTGGCTGCAGAAAAAGCCCTGGCCTCTGGCATCAGGCCCAGCAGCATGGCCGAGGGCAGGTAGCGCAGCGACCGCCCTTGCACCAAAAAGTGTTCACCGTCGTGCAGCGCGGCAAAGGGAACATAGTGCAGGCTGCCATGCGGCACGATCAGCAGGTCGCGCCCTGCAATGCTGCTTTGCATGGGGCGCAGCAAGCGCTTGTACATCAGCTCGCCCAGCTCCCTGGTCTGGCGGCGGCGCTTTTTGATGGCCTGCACCAACTCGCTCACATCTTCCGTCAAACCATTGCCGTCGAGCTGAAATATACGGATCTCTGCGCCTGCCAGGGTGTAGCCATACAGGGTACTGCCAGAGGAAAAAAACCCCACCAGCGTTTCATGCGGCCCCAGCCCCGCAGCCATGCGCTCCACGCTGACGCTGCCTGAGGTGATGAGCGATGCCAGTTGGGGGGCCAATGTCTGCAGGCGCACGGATGCCTGGTGCATCAGCCCGTTCAGTTCTGCGCGGCGCGCCACACTGGTGTCGGGCACTTGGATCGACAGCTCGGAGTCGATGCGCTGGAACTCTGCAAACGCTGCTGCAATCTCGGGTGCGCGTTGCCCGTAAATGCCAAAGTCCGATTTGGTGGCCAGCATGTCCACCAGAGCGCGTGACTTGGCCTGCTCAGCCACTTCCAGCACTTGGGCCTTGTTGCCCAGTTTCAGTGCGGTTCGCACCATGCCTTGGTACACCGCCTGCTTGTCGCTGGCAAAGCCAATTTTGCTGGTCTCGGTGCGGATGGAGCGGCGCTGCCCCTCTACCAAGTCCCTGGCTCTGCGAAAATATTCCAGCGCTTTTTCAGTTTGCCCATCACGCTCCGCTATGCGGCCGCGCTCATACAGCACCTGCCAGTAGATTTCAGCATTCACCGTCAGCACTGGCGTCGCCAGCAGCTTGTCAAAGCCCGCACGCGCAGGGTCCAGGCGGCCCACTTCCAGCTGCGCCTTGTGCAGCATGAAGGCGCGTGGCAGCTCGGTCCACACCCAGTTGTTGCGCCCGGTAAAAGCCGCGCCCGACAGCAGGTTGTCCAGCATCATGTCAAAGCGAAACGACGCATCGCTCGACTCCAGCGTCACAATCACGTCGGCCCAGGCCCCAATGGCCATTTGCGCGCGCGCCAGCGCCATCGCTTTGGCACGCTTGTAGTCGCTGCGAACGCTATAGCCCTTCAGCAGCTCGACCGTTTGCCGTGCCGTGGTGGCGTCGCCTTGCAGGGCAACCGCCACCGCCACCGCTGCATAGGCACCCACCACCATGTCTTCGTCGCCGCTGTTTTCCTTGCGCAGCCACACCAGCGCATCGTTGGCTTGCCTGCGGGCTTCAGCGTACTGGCCCAGGTCAGTCAACGCCTCTGCCCGCATCAGGTGGAGCGAGGGGGTGGCATCATCCAGGCCAAATATGCGTGTGCGCCTGTCGCCCTTGGCCACCAGTGCCTCTAACTGGTTCAAGCAGGGCAGCAGGCGTTCATAGCGCTTTAGCTTGGAATAGGCAAAACACAAAGCATGCTGGTCACGCGCGCGCAGTGGCCCTTGTTTGGCCAGCGCCTCTACCTGCTTTTCTATCAGGTCGTAACGGCCAGAGCCCGCATAGGCCGTCTGCTCGGTGCCATAGTCAGCCTGGGCACCCATGCCCGCTGTCGCCAGCAAGGTGGCGGCAAACCACCTCCCAACGGCGTGTTTGTGCATGGCATGCCCCTTAAATTTGGCTGTTGCTTAAAACCAGTAGTTCACGCTCAGAGTTACACCCTTGCTGTCTCTGGCGCGCTGCAGCGCCAGCGTGCCACGCAAAAAGCTGCGGGCCGACAAAGCGTTTTTATTGGTGCCGAGCGAGAGTGTGACCTCTTGCATGCTGTTTTGGTACAGCGCTGTGCCGTTCAAGCGGGTGTCTGACACGCCATATTCAACCGACATTTTGCTGCCGCCAAAGCTGACGGGCTGGCTTAGCAGCAGGCCGTTCATAAACGCCGTGGTGCGAATCTTGGGGTCAGTGGCGAACTGGCTGCCTGCTGGTTTAAAGGTTTGGTAGTAGCCCAGCATATTGCCCATGGTCAAATCGAAGCTGTCAAATTCCCATGTATAGGTGCTGGCAAGCGATCCGTTAAATACACCCACTAAAAACGCCGCGTCCTTGGAGCCTGCGATGCTCATACCCAGCATCGGCGTCAGCACCCACGCATCCGACATCGGAAAGCGATAGCCAGCCGACAGGCGCCCTTGGTATGACTTGCTGCCCGCAGAGTCCAGCACGCCAAACCCTGCGCGCACCAGCGCCTGCCGGCGGGGGTCAATATCATTGCGCACGGTGTAAGAGAGGGGAATAGTCGCAGTGCTTACAGTAGCGTCACCCACCGAGTGGGTGCTAAGCAGCACCCCGGCGCCAATCACACTTTGGGCACTTTGTGACGCATTGCCTTGCGCTGTGGCAATACGCGTGGCACTTTCATTGAAGCTGCCGCTAAAATCACCCATGATCGCTTGCCCCATCACGCCACCGGTGCCCGCAATCGGGCTTAGAGGCGAAACGGCAGCCTGGCGCCGCTGCAAGTTGCCCAGTATCAACGGGTTGTCACGCAAAAAGTTGCGCAGCAAAGTGGCGCTGTCCCTTCGGGTGGCACCTGTGAAAGATTCGTTCACTCCGATTTCTGGTATTTGAAATGAGAGCGTTCTGCTGCCATTGGCAAAATCCAGCAACGCATTGACGCCTAACAGTTGCAAGCTGCTCGACACCGCTGTTGTCTCGGTGTAGTTGGGAAACAGACTGCCCACATCACGAATTGTGTTTCGGTAAAAACTTTCAAAAGTGTCGCGGCAAAACTGCTGGGTGCTGCCCCCCGATGTAATGTTGGCCTCAAACAGGGTGTTGCAAGCTGCTTGCGCCAGCGTCGGTGTCGCACCCGCCAGCGCGCAGGCAGCCCACAGCGCAGCTTTAGCATGCAAAGCGCGAGAGGGACGTGTCTTTATTCTTGTCATCAGTTATCTCCTTAAATAATGGCAATAGCAATAGCAATAGCAATAAAAATAGCAGTAGAAAATGAAATGATCAATGGCCTCAAGCCCTATTTCATGTCCATCATTTGCGTGATTTCTTCTTCAGCATAGGTCCACAGCGTCAGCGCCGTGTAGTTGTCATGGCCGGGCTTGGCATTGGCGCGCACGCTTTCGTCCAACTGCTGCAGCCAGGCGCGAGGGCTGGGTGCCATGGTCAGCATTTGTTCAAACAAGGCATCCCCAACAGGCTCCCACACACCATCGCTGCACAGCAGCAATACATCGCCCGGCTGCAACTTCATGGGCTGTGAAACCGCAATCTCCAGTTCTCCTTCAGGGCTGCCCAAGGCAGACAGCAACAGGTTGCGGTTCGGGTGCAGGCGCGCCCCTTCGTCGTCAATCATGCCGGTGACCACCATCTGCTGCACCAGGCTGTGGTCTGTGGTGCGGGCAAGCACCTTGCCGTTCCTGAACAGATAAGCCCGGCTGTCGCCGCAGTGGGCCCACATCAGTTTGTCGCTGTGCAGGTCAATCACCGCCAGCACCACCGTGGTTCGCATGTCCGCCAGTTTTGCGCCCTCACTCTGGCGCGCCACCACGGCCTGGTTGGCCCCCAAAAGCAAGGCGCGCAAGGCACTGAGGCTGATCTCGGGTTGGCTGGAAAACCCCTCCAAAATGCTGGTGCGCGCAATGGCAGCCGCTACATCGCCGCCGCCATGGCCGCCCGCACCGTCAGCCACCAGGCAAGCAATGTATTGCCCATCGTTCCATTGCCCATGCACATCTTCGTTGTAGTTGCGCCCGCCTTGCTGGGACAGCGTGACAATTTCGACTTCCACAGGGGGTCTTTCTGGCTATTTTTCAGACTTGAAACGTGCCATCTGCTCGTCATAAGCAGTTGCAAATGCCGCGCCAAACAGCGTATGAAAATTGTCTTCGGCCTCGGCGGCAATGCCCGTATACAGCTTGCAAAACTGGTCCCAGAGTCTGGCTTTTCGGCTGGCGCTAAAGAACTCGTCAAACTTGGACTTTTCACTCAGCCGCTTTTCCAGTTGCTCGGGTGTGAATAGCCCCAGCACATGCGAGAGCGCCGCGCGCATGCCCACCATCACACCAAACTGGTGTGCACGCAGATCAGCATAGGCGTTGTTCATGGCATCTTCAGCCCCCATAAATCCCCTGACCCTGGGGCCCAGCATGTGCGCCAGCGCCACCTCAGCGTTGGGAGAAAACTTTAATGGGTTGTTGGCCTCGGCGGAAATCATCGTCACCTCGGAATGCACCACACGTTTGAATTCTTGCCTGGAAATCAGCAACTGCAAAGTGCCATGTGTGGCCGTGTACAACATGGCCCCCACGCGCTCCATCAGCTCGGGGGTCAGCTCACTGGGCATTTGATGGGTGCTTTTAACGCCCCGCAAAAAAGCCGCCAGCAATTCACTGTCGGTTGCCGCACCGGCTGGCGCAGCCGCTCCAGGCGCGGCCTTGGCCACGGGTGCGGCGGGCCGATCTGCAGCAGTCCGAATGACCACGGCGGGCGCTTGAACTGCAACCGGCTTGGTGGCCATGGCAGCAGGCAATGAATAAGCCTGCTGCAGCAATGGCACATGGTCGCTTCGGCTGGCAGCTATGGCCTTGGGCCCGCTGCCCAGCAACGCCTGCAATGGGTCGGCAGACGATGCCGTGTTGGGCTGAAACAGGGGGTTCGCCAATGGAGACAGCGCCAGCGGGTCGCCACCGTCCGTAGAGGGCTCCAAATCAAACAGCTCGTCAATGCTGGATGAACTGGCATTGGGCAGCCCTTCAAAGGCACCCCCGCCAGAAAACGGTGCGCCTGCGCCACCACCAAAGCCCATCAAATCATCAAACGGGTCAGCCTTGCCAGTCTTTGAAGCGGGCGTATCCAGGCCCATCGGGTCTGGAAAAAATGTAGAGACAGAAGGCGCCGTGGCACTCCGGCCGACAGGCTTGGCTGCGACAGGCGCTGATACGGGTGTCAAGCCTGCCAGCAAATCTGCAAACGGGTCGTCTGCGTTGTCTGACTCTGCCGGGTGCTGCACCAGCGCGCCTGTAGGCAAATCGTCCAGCAGTGCAGTGCTGGCTGCGGCACCGGCCTGGCTTACCGCCAATTCGAAACTGCCAATCTGCAATCGGTCACCGTCCGTTAAAGGAGCCTCATTACCCCAGCCCAAAGTAAGCCCGTTGTGTGACAAAGGGTTGCTGCCCCGGTCTACGATAAAAAAAGCATCATTGCGGCAGAGCACCTGCGCATGCACACGCGACACCGTGCGGTCTGGGTCGTCCAGCACCAGCAGGTTAGACGTAGCCCGACCAATGCTGCCGCCGCTGGCGTCAAACTCCGCCGCAAGTCCACCCGCACCGGCCCCCCCGCGCATGCTGACGACCGCAATTTTCATTACGCTGCCACTCCAATAAATGTCAAATGCAAAAAATCCTCTTCATGGTAGACGATTTAGGGCGCGGGACATTCAAATGGCGGGCTGGCTGCCTAGCGGCCTTGCGACACCCCCCACCACAGCCAGGCTGCCACCGCCGAGAAAATGCAGCCTGTCAGCAGCCAGGTTTTAGCCTGCGGCCCCATGCGCCCTGCGCGGAGCCAACGCGCTGCGCCCAGCACCAGAAACACCGGGCCCAGCACGGCAAAGATCAGCTTGGCATCAAAAGCTGGCATCACACCCCCATCGTCGCCAGCAGCCGCGCCTGTCGCCAGGCCGGTGCGGCAGTGTTAAATAGCGGTGTGCCCGGTTTTAACAGGCACAGGTAGATGGCTGCCGCCATGCGCTGGCGCTGAAAGCCATTCTTCAGCACATCCAGACAATGCGCAGTTGACGGCGGCTCACCCATAAAGTAGCGCCTGCCCGGCGCAAAGGGCTGGCTGTTGGCCTGCCACCAGGCGGTGATCTTCTCAACGTCTGGCCAAGGCAGGCTGTCATCCTCGTCCATTGCCACATTGTCATCATCCGGGTCGTCATTGGGGCCAAAGTCAACGCCCTCGGGCGGCTTGCGCTCCAGGTCAAGGTAAGCCAGGTCAAGCCCGGTGATCAAGCTAAACGACTCGCCCGCCAGACGGGCCAGCTTCAAGTCTTGCATCTGCTGGATCAGCCAAGGCACATAGTGCGGGTCGCCCGCCACGCCAATGCCTTGAATCAGCAAACGCACGCAAGCCAGGTCTTGCGCCAGCGCCGTGAGGATGGCATGGGCGTCTTCGGGTTCTTGCAGCTTCAGCAAAAGCCCAAGCGCAGGGCTGCGCCATGGTCCGGGCGCTGATGCGAACGCCTGCAAGGCGACGAGCGACCCACTGCGGTTACCCAGTAAGGCGGCCGCTCGCGCCGCTTCGAAGGCGCAACGCGCGTCTTCGTCTGTCATGGCGCTCATACAGACCGATACTTTATCGACTTGGCCAAGATGGGCAATTAGACGTAACGCGCGCGCGCGCAATGCGGCATCACCGTCTTTCAAAGCAGCATCGACCACGGTGCCAGGATCGACCTGGTGCATCCCACAGGCCGCGAGGCCGACCTGCCGCCGCAACGGGCTCGGGGAATCGAGCAATGACTTGGAAATGCCACGCAGATTGGCCGCAGATACCCAACCGAAGGCCGAGATCACGCCGGACAGGCTGCCAGGCACGGCTTCGGCAATGGCCAGCAGCCTGTCCAGGCCGAGCACATCGCGATCTTCGATGGCTCGCACTGTTGCAGTGAAGGCTTCCCCCCGGCCGGGGCGTTCAAGCGCTGCTGCGGCCAGCTTTGATCCATATTCCCCAGCGACGGCAAGGCCGTCAAGGTGCGCCGCCAGCCGGTCGTCAAGCCTGCGCAACTGGTGCAGCTTGACATGCGGCGCGGACACCAGGAAGGTGCGCGTGTTACGCAACATGGCCACATCTTCGGCATGCTGTTGAACCACAACCGGGATGGGCGCTCGAATTGCGATCGTCATGCGTTGAATTCCATGGGTAGGCAAGGGTTGTGGGTTGGGTGCAAACGTCAATTTGAACATCCACCCCATTTAAGACGATTTGGAGGGGTCACCACTCAAATGCTGCATCAACCCTGAAGAAATAGGCTGGCGCTTGTGCCCGTGTCCCTGGGCGACAATTTGAGCAGGTGGCTGGACTGAAGGGGGTCAGCATCAGGAATTGCTTTTCCCCTGCGCAACCCGATCAGCGGCGGCGATCAATCTGCTGATCCGCGAAACCGAGAGCCCCAGATCCTTCGCCAATGCGGTCATCGCGAAGCCGCACTCGCGATACGCCATGCGCAAGGCATCTGCTCGATCTGGGAAACGCTTGTGACCCCTGACTCCGTGACTCCGTGCAAAAACTGATGTCCCCCCAATCTGCTCATGAAGGCAGGCGTCGACCGAAGAAGTACCGTTGGCCACGCTCGAAACGAGCCAACCCACCCGACCGTTGGAACTCGGCGAGTACGTTGATCGCAGCATGCGGGTCGACCGCCACTTCTCGGTCGAATACACCGATGGTCGGCCGTCCGGTCAAGGCTTCGAATAGATCGAAATACATCGAAATGGTCCCACTGAATTCATACGCCTCGCCACCGTCGCAGAGGACTTCAATGCGCTGCATGATGTAGGCCAGACTCAGGGGACGGCCCTCAAGGATTGCGGTGTCGACGCCATATCGGCTCTCGCAGTCGCGCCGCACGGACCGAACCAGGTATTCGTACTGGTCTTGCGAAAGCCCGTTTGAATCGTCGTACAGGCGATCGGGCTCTGCTTCGAGCAGATGTGAAAGGCTG
>JANMVO010000691.1:0-3286 GCA_031392805.1 Rhodoferax sp.
GATACTCATCACCAGAATGAGCCGTTCGAGCCGTTCGGGCTTCTTGATCTGGCTTTGCATCAGGCCAAAGCCCCGGCTTTTGAAGTCGGAGAACATGGTCTCGATGCCCCAGCGCATGCCGTAATCGAGCACGGTATAGCGTGACGGCTTGGCATCCATGGCGATGATCCAGGGCTCTTTATGGCCCTTCTCATGCAGGGTTCCGATGTTAGTGATGACACCGCTCCCCCAGAGTTCTGCGCTTTGAACGCCCTCGGGGCACAGGGTGATGACCTCACCGGTGGCGAGTTCGCCGCCCTGATGCGCCAGCGTCAGATTGCCCTTGAGGCGAATGCGGTAGGACCAGCCAGACTTCTGGCACCAGCCGATCAGCTTGGCGGTCCCGTAAAAGCGATCAGCGGCCAGCATCACGGCAACGCCGTCGGGCAGCCACGCCTTGATGCTGTCCAGCAGTTCCTCTTGAACCACAAAGCCAATATTGCCCTGTGTTGACCTTACCCGCCAGCCAATCGGCAGCGCCCGTTTGCGCAGGCGCACCGACACCATCAGCACCTCGTTCACAGCGTTGATATGGCTTTGATCGATTTGCAGAATGACCGTCTCGCCGCGCGCCGCCAATCGCGCGATTACCTCCAATGCGTAAGATTTGATCACCTCATCGACACCCACCGCCGGGTTCATCAACTGCCGCTCAATATATTGATAGCGGTCATCCGCCGCGCCAATGTCGCGCGGCAAACCCGCCGCCAACTCCATCAAATTGGCGCTGCGCACCTCCAGCATCACGCCCGCCAGAGCCGAAAGCCCCTCCCGCCGCGATTTGTGGTAACCCGGCAACCGCTCCTTGAAATCCGCCTCAATCGCTGCAATCAGTCCCGAACGCTCCATCTACCAAGCCTCCAAATTCAATGGAGACTCTCTGAATCACATTCGATTCCTGGTGGTCAAGAGAAATTGAAGGGTGGCAAGATTCGCGGTTGCCCTGGGTTGCTACCGGGATGCGAATGTCAAAATCAATCCACTCGCAATTTGATCCAGTCCGGGTCGAGAACCTCGCGCAGGCACACGACGCCAGCGCGGGCGTAATCGACAATATCTTGCTGTGTGATCTCATGCAGGGGGTGCCGGTTCAAGCTCATCGATCGGTCCTCGTTCTGGAATTCAATCAGAAGCCTTAGATAGCGCATTTCCAAGCGTTGCGGCGCTGAGTTCGGAAAAATATCCGCGCGGTGAATAGTTGCCACGCGCATGTATTTGGACAGATTGCTCACCATAATGAAGCGATAAACGCCGGAAAGCATCGGGCCACCCCCAAGCTACACCACGCCCTGGGACACCATCTACGGTGAAAGCGATTGCGACGAGATTCAGTCTCCAGAGGTTGTCATTGACAATAACCCCTGGTTGCGGATGGCGGCACTCAAGTGTCGCATTGGCTGCCACCTCCCCAAACCAAAACGGCCCGCCCCAAGGGGCAGGCCGTCGTTGGGTACTCGCTGTAGCACCTGGTTAAATCAAGCCGCCTCAGCCACCTCCTCCGGATCGCGCAGCACATAGCCGCGGCCCCAGACGGTTTCGATGTAGTTGGCTCCGCCGCAGGCACCCGACAGCTTCTTGCGGAGTTTGCAGATGAACACGTCGATAATCTTGAGTTCGGGTTCGTCCATGCCGCCATAAAGATGGTTGAGGAACATTTCCTTGGTCAGGGTGGTGCCCTTGCGGAGCGAAAGCAGCTCGAGCATGGCATATTCCTTGCCGGTGAGGTGCACCCGGGCGCTGTCGACTTCGACGGTCTTGGCGTCGAGGTTGACGGTCAGTTTGCCGGTGCGGATGACCGATTGCGAATGGCCCTTGCTGCGGCGGACCACGGCGTGGATGCGGGCGACCAGTTCTTCGCGGTGAAACGGCTTGGTGACATAATCGTCGGCACCGAAGCCGAAGCTGCGGACCTTGCTGTCCATCTCGGAAATGCCTGAAAGCACCAGAACCGGGGTCTGCACCTTGGAAACGCGCAGTTTCTTGAGCACGTCATAGCCATGCATGTCGGGCAGGTTGAGATCGAGCAGGATGATGTCGTAATCATACAGCTTGCCCAGATCGAGGCCTTCTTCGCCGAGATCGGTCGAATAGACGTTGAAGCCCTCGGTGGTCAGCATCAGCTCGATGGCTTTCGCCGTGGTCGGCTCGTCTTCAATCAACAACACGCGCATGGGTGGTCCCCCTATTGCCCCGAAATTCCGTCGCTAACCATTTGGCAAGCGGTGTTGCCGCCGGTTAACCATAAGACAAATGCAGGCGAAAGGTTAATTTCGTGTAAATCCCCGGAAATTCACGAGTCGTTTTTTGAAAGTTTTATCCGCAGACATTCATCGGGGCGGGCACCGGGGCGGGGCTGCGCCGGGTTTGCCGAACAATCTTCCCAGCACCCGCACGGCAAAAGCCAGCAGCGCGACAGCCAGCGCCGCAAGGCCAAGCGCGACAACTCCGGCAGTCACCGGGTTGCTATAGACCAGCCAGAGCAGCCCGCCGGTCGCGACATCTTCTGTGCTGGAGACCACCACATTGCTCAGCGGTTCGGGGCTGGTGTTGACCACCGCGCGCGCGCCGGCCTTGCCGCTGTGTGCCAGCAGCGCGCCGCCGCCGCCCAGAATGAAGGCCACGACCTGGGTCGCGGGATCGCCCGGATCGACAATCGCCAGAGTCAGCATCGCCCCGCCGACCGGTCGGATCAGCGTGTGCACCGCGTCCCACACCGAATCCAGCCAGGCGATCTTGTCGGCAAGAAATTCGCACAGCGCGGCAAAGGCGCTGGTACCCATCACCCACGGGTTGGCGAGAATGGCCAGCGATGCGAGATGTTCGGGCAGCGGCAGGGCATGAAAACGCATGGCGAGGCCAGTCGCCAGGATGGTGAGGTAGAGCCGCCAGCCCGACAGCAGGCTGATGCTGCCGGCGAGGCCGAGAATTTCGACGATGCCGGGGTGGGCTGCCAATCCTATAAGACCTCGAATAGCCCCGCCGCGCCCATGCCACCGCCGATGCACATGGTCACCACGACATGTTTCGCCCCGCGCCGCTTGCCTTCGATCAGCGCATGCATGGTGCAGCGCGCGCCGGTCATGCCATAAGGGTGGCCAATCGAAACCGCGCCGCCGTTGACGTTGAGCAGTTCGTTCGGAATACCGAGCTGGTCGCGGCAATAGAGCACCTGGACGGCGAAGGCCTCGTTGAGTTCCCAAAGGCCGATGTCGTCCATCTTCATGCCGAACCGGCTGAGCAGCTTGGG
>JANMVO010000700.1:0-1882 GCA_031392805.1 Rhodoferax sp.
AAGCACCGTGGCCTGTCGAATTTGCAGTTCGTTCAGCCCCAAACGGATTTGAATCACCACGCGGGTGTCTGCATCAAACTCCGCACCCTCGGGCAGCACGTGCGCATTGGTAACGGCCAGGTTGCCGTTACCAATGACAAACCCGGTGCCGCGCAAATTAAAGCGCGGGCTGTTGGTCGCTTTGAAGGTGCCAACAATGACAACTGAGGGTTTGACGCGGGCGATGGTGTCGGACAGTTCGGCACTGCCAGCCCCCGAGATGATGAAGAAAAGGCCCGCTGCAGCCAATGTGGCAAATGCTCGACAGGTGGCAAATCGTAATTTCATTTTTTCTCCGGAAAATGCCTCATCCAGGCCTTGCGGGCAAGATGCGGGATAACAAGGTGCAGCGGCATCCGCAATGCATGTGATCGAACATACAGCAACCAGCGGGCCAGGCCAGTCCACCGGGTGTCGCAACTTGGGTGATTTGGCCTCAACGCCAGGCCCAATGCCCAGGCCATGAACCGCCTGGAAACCAGGTTGGGGCCTAAACCTGCGACTCTTTGCGCCAAATGTTGAGGTGGCGACGTACCAAACAGACGCTGAAGGTGATACAGCGCGTGGAACAAAGGTATCTGGAGCCCCAACGCCTCGGATCGGTCCAGCAACTGTGGCCAAAACTCGGGGCGCGCTTCAAAGCGCGTCAATAGATCATTCAAATCCAGCAAATCGCGTAAACCATGGGCAAACTCACCTTCTGTGAACAGGTGAACGGCGCTGTGCAACACCATGTCGGGTGGGCTAAGGACGAACAGGCCTGGGTAGTCTTTCAGTGGCAGGGCATTGGCGATCAGCCTATTGCCATCTACGGAGAACGTCGATGTGGGTGGTGTGATGGTGTGATGCAGGTCAATGTAGGTATTTCTGTGGACATGTCGCAATGGAGGTATTTCATGCATCCATTCACGGTAGTAACGTTGGTTATAAGGGTCTCGCTCGTCTGAAATCCAGCCGGCTGCAAACAAGGCACCTTCGACTAACTCAATAGCCGCACGCGGCACCATGATGTCAATATCTGAAAACAGGCGACCTCGCGCCGGTGGCAGGTTGGCCATCAGGTACGCCGAACCCTTCAGTAAAACCACCGGCGCGGCCACATGGCGCAAGGCACGGGCGATGCAATCAACTTCCCAGCGAACTTCATGCTGTTGCCGTTCTGCCAAACGCATGCCACTTTCAAGGTGTGGCCGCACGGGCGCAGGCACGATCGGCAACCATGCATGATCGACATGGTGCGCAGCCAAGCGTGCAAGCAATTGCGATTGACGCGCCTGACCAAGCAATATTTCCCACTGGCGGAAATTCAGCTTTGGCTGGTCGTTGGGCTTGACCCAAATCATGGTCAAAAGGTCATGGCTCATTCGTTATTTTTCGTAACCAAGTCATCAAAGATGCGCACCGCATCATCAAGTTGACTGTATTGAAAGTCATAGCAGTCGCTGGCATCAATCACGCCGCTCAGCACGTCAAACCCGGTGCGCCCCAACACCATGTAATTGAAGGAATTACGCCCCAATTCCAGCATGCTGCTGGCTTTGGAGCGTGGCACGAGGTGAGGCGCAGATCCGGCCAGGTACTTTGGAAAAATCACCCAACGGGGCCGCGCCGTTTCTTGAATTTGCAGCAGGTGCTCCGTGGGCACCTTCAAGAGCGACACACTGCCTTTGGACGTGTCATGCACTACTTGGCTGAACACGGTATCTGGCACAAATGCGCGAATCACGTCAATCGATTTGTTCTTGAGGCTGATGGGCCGCGCCAAGGGGTGAATGCGGTTGCCCGTCAATGAAATGAGCGCAAGTTCGTCAGACAGCAAGCGCCAACCGCGATGCACAAGCCC
>JANMVO010000031.1:0-4803 GCA_031392805.1 Rhodoferax sp.
GCCTGCCAGCGCGCGGGCATCGTCAAGGTGGCGTTCATCACCGAGCCGCCTGCGCTGGGCGGTTGAGACCAAAACCACACATTCAGGACGCACCCCATGGCAATGAACATTGGCAAATCCAGCCATTCTGGCGAGCCCGAAGTGATGATGGAGATCAACACCACGCCCCTGATTGACGTGATGCTGGTGCTGCTGGTGATGCTGATCATCACCATCCCGATCCAGCTGCACGCCGTCAACCTGGTCATGCCGGTGGGCGCACCCCCCACCACACAGAGCAAGCCCGAGAAAATCCAGCTCGACATTGACGACAAAAGCGTTGTCTATTGGCAAGGCCTGCCGGTGACCGCGCAGGAGCTGGAAGCCAACATGCGCAACATTGCAGTGCAGGCGGTGCAGCCCGAGGTCCACCTTCGCCCCAACAAGGCGTCGCAATACGCAGTGTTTGCCAATGTGCTGTCCACCAGCAAGCGCCTGGGCCTGACCAAGATTGCGGTGATTGGCAGCGAGCAGTTTGTGCAATGACGCTGCCGACACCGACGCCCATGGCCACAACCGCAATGTCAACCATTGCGGATGACGCTGGCTCGCACATGGGTGCCAGTTACCGTTACCAGCCGAAAGACCCGTCCAAGCGCACTGCTGGCATTGTTTTTGTCGTCGTGCTGCATGCGCTGCTGGGGTATGCGCTGGTGTCTGGCCTGGCGCGCAAGGGCCTGGACATCATCAAAAAGCCGCTTGAGGCCGTGGTGATTCAGGAAGTGATGATCCCGCCACCCCCGCCATCCCCGCCCCCGCCTCCGCCCAAAAAGATCGAGCCGCCACAGCAAGCGCCCAAGGTGGTCGCGCCGCCACCGCCGTTTGTGCCGGCGCCCGAGGTAGCCCCGCCTGTTTCAGCCGCACCCACGATTGAAGCCGTGGCCACACCGCCGCCCGAGCCGGCGGTGATTGCGCCGCCACCGCCGCCTGTAGTGGAGGCACCACCGGCCCCCCCCGCCCCGCCACCGCCCAAAGTGACGCCCAAGACCGATATTGGCGTGGCCTGTCCCACGCAGGTAGCGCCGGACATGCCGCGAAGGGCCTTGCAGGACGGCACGGGAGGCGTGGTGCGGGCGCAAGCCTTGATCAGGGAGGGCGTGGTCAAAGAGGTCACCATTTTGTCTGGTCCCCGAGTCTTCCACAACGCGGTGCGCAACGCCATGTTGCAGTACAAATGCACTTCCGGGGCAGGTGATGTGCTGACAACCCAGGAATTCAATTTCAAAATTGAGTAGTCCACCCGTTCGACGGGGCTGTCGGACCCAACATCCTGGCTTTTTTACGCCCTGATTTTGGGCATGCGTTGCACGTTGACGCTTGGGTACAACACCTGGGCCAGATATAGCATTTGCCTCATGGCGAAGCCGTAACAAAACTGTAAAGATATTATTTTCAGGCATACCAACCGCGCCCGATGGTGCTGGCTGTCCCAAGTTGTCCATGTGCTTCATGCCCTCCAAAGCGGCCTCGGCACCGGCGACGGCATTCAAAGGCCAAGAAAAACCCTGGCCAACTCCGCCGGGGAGTAAATCGTGACACCGCCAAACGTCTTGCCAAACCCGGAACCAAAATCGGTCCGGTCACCCGTGACCAAGGCTTCACACTGCAATGCGATGGCAGCCCGCAAGACTGGGCGATCTTTTTCGGGTAGCCAATCTGCATCCGTTTGTGGGGAACCCATGCGTTGCGGCGAATGCTGCCCATGACTTACCTCGATTTGCAGCAGCAGGGCATCCAGATAACGGATCGCGTCACTGCCCGCCTTGCGGGTGAGGTTGCGCCGTGCCTCAGTGGCAACGTAATCATCTGCCACCAGCTTGTGCCCGCTTTCGTTCAATTGGCGAAGGAACTGGCGAATTGCGCCTGCCGATTTTGCAGCTGAGAAAAGGATGTTGGCATCCAGAAAAATGCGCATTGCAAACTGTGCCCGGATCAGCGCGGGCGCAAAACCGCCGCCAACTCCGCCTCAAGCCCATCAAATTCCTCAACGCGCGCGGGACTGTAAATCTCCAGGGGCAGCGTGATCGCAGGGCGCAGCAGCAAGCCCTGCGGTGTGGTCTCCGCAATCAATTGGTCGTCGGTTTGCAGGCCCATGGACTGCCGCAATTTGACCGGCAACGTGATGACGCCCCGGCTGTTAATTGTGAGTGTTGCTTGCATCGGGACAGAATAGCAGAATTTCAGTAATTCTGCATTCCCAGAAAAAAGCACAGCATCACTGCGTCAATTAAAAGCCAACTGCGCATGCATCTCCTGCACTGAAATCACGTCCAGTTGGTCCATGTACTTCATGCCCTCCACAGCGGCTTCGGCACCGGCGATGGTGGTGAAAGTGGTCACCCGCGCCAGCAGGGCCGAGGTGCGGATCTGGCGTGAATCGGTGATCGCGTTGCGGCGCTCTTCCACGGTGTTGACGACCAGCGCGATCTCGTTGTTCTTGATCATGTCCACAATGTGCGGGCGGCCTTCGGTGACCTTGTTGACCACGGCGCAGGCGATGCCCGCCGCAGAGATCGCCGCTGCCGTGCCTTTGGTGGCCGTCAGCTCGAACTTCATCGCAGCCAAGGCTCGCGCCACCTGCACCACGCGCGGCTTGTCGCTCTGCTTGACTGAAATGAAAACTTTCCCTGCGGATTCACCTGAGGCCTTGAACGGTCTCGGCAATTTGGTGCCGGCACCGAGTTGCGATTTGACAAACGCCTCACCAAAGGTCTTGCCCACGCCCATCACTTCGCCGGTGGACTTCATCTCTGGCCCCAAAATCGTATCGACACCGGGGAATTTGACGAAGGGGAACACCGCCTCCTTGACGCTGAAATACGGCGGCTTGACCTCATGCATGATGCCCTGCGAATCCAGCGACTGACCCGCCATGCAACGCGCTGCCACCTTGGCCAGCTGGATGCCGGTGGCCTTGCTGACAAACGGCACGGTGCGCGAGGCCCGCGGGTTGACCTCCAGCACAAAGATCACGTCCTTGCCGTCAATTTGCTGAATGGCAAATTGCACGTTCATCAAACCCACCACGTTCAACCCCTTGGCCATGGCGCTGGTCTGCACCTTGAGCTCGGCAATCGTGGCGTCAGACAGCGAATAGGGCGGCAGCGAACACGCCGAGTCGCCACTGTGCACACCGGCCTGCTCAATGTGCTCCATCACGCCGCCAATGAACACGCGCTGGCCATCGCAGATGGCATCGACATCGCATTCAATCGCATCGTTCAGGAAGCGGTCGAGCAGCACGGGGGAATCGTGCGACACCTTGACCGCCTCGCGCATGTAGCGTTCCAGGTCGCGCTGCTCATGCACGATTTCCATGGCACGGCCACCCAGCACATAGCTCGGGCGCACCACCAGGGGATAGCCCAGGGCAGCGGCCTTTTCCAGCGCTTCGGGCTCGGTGCGCGCTGTGGCGTTGGGCGGCTGGCGCAGCTTGAGTTCATGCAGCAGCTTCTGGAAGCGCTCACGGTCTTCGGCCGCATCAATCATGTCGGGGCTGGTGCCGATGATGGGCACGCCGTTGGCCTCCAGATCAAGTGCCAGCTTCAACGGTGTCTGGCCGCCGTACTGCACGATCACGCCCAGCGGCTTTTCCCTGTCAACAATCTCCAGCACGTCTTCAAGCGTGAGGGGCTCGAAATACAGGCGGTCGCTGGTGTCAAAATCGGTTGAAACTGTCTCGGGATTGCAGTTGACCATGATGGTCTCATAGCCATCTTCGCGCAGGGCCAGCGCGGCGTGCACGCAGCAATAGTCGAACTCAATGCCCTGCCCGATACGGTTCGGTCCGCCGCCCAGGACCATGATTTTTCTGTTGTCCGTCGGCTCGGCCTCGCACTCGCTGAACTGCGCCTCATAGGTGGAGTACAGATAGGCAGTGTCGGTCGAAAACTCTGCCGCGCAGGTGTCAACCCGTTTGTAGACCGGGCGAACACCGAGTTGATGACGCTTGCTGCGGATCGCGGTATCGGTAGTTTTAAGCTGGCGCGCCAGGCGCCGGTCAGAGAAACCTTTCTGCTTCAGCGCGCGCAGGGTTGGCCCGTCAATGTCATCCAGCGATTTGGTTTCCAGCTCAAGCTCAATCTTGACAATCTGCTCGATCTGGGTCAGAAACCAGGGGTCGATTTTGGTCAGCGTAAACACCTCGTCCACAGTCAACCCAAGGGCGAATGCATCGCCCACGTACCAGATGCGCTCGGGGCCGGGCTCTCCCAGCTCTTTTTCCAGCACTTCACGGTCTTGCGTCTTCTCGTTCATGCCGTCCACGCCGACTTCAAGACCGCGCAAGGCCTTCTGGAACGACTCCTGGAAGGTGCGGCCCATCGCCATCACCTCACCCACCGACTTCATCTGGGTCGTGAGGCGCGAGTCTGCGGTGGGGAACTTCTCAAACGCAAAACGCGGGATTTTGGTGACCACGTAATCAATGCTGGGCTCAAAGCTGGCCGGGGTGGCCCCGCCGGTGATCTCGTTGCGCAACTCATCCAGCGTGTAGCCCACCGCCAGTTTGGCGGCGACCTTGGCAATCGGGAAGCCGGTGGCTTTGGAGGCCAGGGCCGATGAGCGCGACACACGCGGGTTCATCTCGATCACGACCATGCGTCCATCTTCGGGGTTGATGGCGAACTGCACGTTGGAGCCGCCAGTGTCCACGCCAATTTCACGCAGCACCGCGAGTGAGGCGTTGCGCAAAATCTGGTATTCCCGGTCGGTCAGCGTTTGCGCCGGGGCCACCGTGATGGAGTCCCCCGTGTGCACGCCCAT
>JANMVO010000032.1:0-2229 GCA_031392805.1 Rhodoferax sp.
GTGGGAATATCCGGATTGTTGATGCCGTTCAAGGCGTCCTGCATAGTCCGAGGCACGCCTGCATCGACAAAGTAATGCGATGGGGCGTGCGCGAAGGGGTTGCCGGTGGTGGCGGTGATGTAGCCGTCCCACAGGTAACGAAAATGGTCATCCTCCAGCAGGGGCTGCGTCAGCATGCCGATGGCACCCAGTGCGATGGCAGTTATCAGTACGTGGGAAATCGTGAGAGATTCAAATGCGTCATCAACCGCCAGCCAGGCGATCAGGCAAGAATTGATGAGCAAAAGGCCAAGCACGCCAAAAAGCTGATCAGGCATGCCGCCATGCGACGCATGCGCAACACACGCCGCAGCCAGGGCCGCCAGCCAGCCTGGCAGCGCCCAACGCGCGCGTGTTGTCACTGAATGCGCCTGCGGTTAAAAACTGTAGCTAAAAACCATGGCTAAAAACCATGGCTAAAACCCATAGCTAGAAACCATAGCTATATCCCAAGCCGACGATGAGGTCGTCTTTCACCGTGTTGCGACCGCTTACTACCTTACCCAGGTTGAGCGCAATGGACTGGTTTCCAGCAATCGCGTAGGACACGCCCAGGCGGGCAGTCTCACGTTCTTCCCGGACGTTTTGGAACAACGCCGGCGAGAAGCCGGGGCCTCCTATATCCAGGTTGCCACCAAATTTCTTGCTTGTGTAGCCCACCGACAGCGCGAGCTGTGGCGTGATAGAGTAAGCGCCGTTCAGATCGATGAAGACAGCGTTGGGGACGCCTTTGCTGCGGTCTTCCAGACCCAATCCGCCCCAGACCCGAAACGCTGACCCGATCTGTTTCCCCACCAGCACGCTCAGGCCATATCCGCCAGCCGCTTTGCCCAGTGCGCCAAAGCGAGCACCGTCATAGCCACCGCTGATGATGGCGACCGCTCTCAACGTCACCGTCGGCAGGCCGCGCGACTCATACTCATCCAGCACGCGCCAATTAGCACCGAGCACGGTGTCTGTCTGGCCGCTGGAATTGTCGGCGGCACCTATCTTGACGGAGCCACCCCCAATGCTTGCATCCAGAGATACCGCATCTGTCAGCCCGTAGCCGAGGCTGAGGCCGTAGGCAGTGCGGTTATACCGTTGTGCGCCGCCTCCGGTGATGCCGGAAATCGGAAGGTTCTTGTCGCCGATGTAAGCCGTGTCTGCGCGTTGGGTCGTGTAGCCCAGTCCCACCGATCCGCCGCCCGGAGTGGGCAGCCAGGGGGAATTGGACTGTGCCTGTGAAAGCGTTGGCAGCCCAGCGGCGAGCAAGCCGAGGGCTGTGGCCAATGCTGCGCGGGGAAATGGGCGCTTGCCAAATGCGTTTTTACTGTTGTTCATGGTTGCCTCTTACGGTACTGGTTTAAATTTTGAATCGACGCTTGAGGTAGACCGCCACGGCGTCCTGCTCGTCGCTTGACAGCGCGACCTTCGGGGTACCGCCCAGCACTTCCTTGGCAACACTGGCGTTGAGAGGTTTTCCTGCCAAGGGGCAGCCGCTGCAGGCAAACTTGTCTGCATAAACGCCCTTGCCCGCGTTGTACAAACGTGTGTCGTTATTTTGGCCCTGAGAAAAGCTCTCGGACCCGGATGCGAAGGCAGCGCCGCTCATTGCGACAGCAAGCAGACCTGCAGCGAATGCGCATTTTTTTGAAAAGACCATGCTTTACTCCTGATTTGAAAAAGACCGGCGGGGGGTTGCTATGGGCAACTGGACTTGGCCGGCGGGCAAGTCGCCAGTTGTTGAGGGTGAACCATTTTTTTGAAGATGACTTGTGACGCGACGCTCACGCCACCACAATCGCGCAATCATTGACAGGATGCCAAAGCCCGCGCCGATCACGCCTTTGACCGTGCCGCTGACCTTCGAAGTGCCCGCATGGCGCGCGAACCAGGAAACATCAATTTCTGTCGTGACAAGGTGCAACTGCACCGCGCGAATTTGCATCTCGACCGTCCAGCCAAATGACCGGTCGCGCATTCGGATGCGATCAAAGGCTGAGCGCCGAATGGCCCGGAACGGCCCTAAATCCGTGATGGGGGCTGACCAGATCATGCGCACCAAAAAGCACGCCAGAAAATTGCCGAAACGCTGGGGCAGGGTGAGGCTGCCGCGTGCTGGGTTGGTCCGCACGCCGATTGCCAAATCAGCACCTTTCGCGATGGCATCAATCAGCAGCGAGGATTGCGCCAGATCGGCCGTGTGAT
>JANMVO010000035.1:0-3867 GCA_031392805.1 Rhodoferax sp.
CCATTGCCAGGCGGTGTGGATGACGCGCGGATGGCCGCTGAACAAAACCGTTTCAACCTCGGCCTCTTTGGTGTTGGCATGCACGGCCAGATCCGTATTGCAGAACCGGCACTTGATCGCCACCGCCTTGATGGTTTCGCCGCACACGGGGCATGCTTTTGTTTCGTCAGTCATCGGTTGTCGCCTTTGTTGTCGTCAGAGGTTGCCATGCTATCGCAGCCAAGCCATCGCGGGTCGAAACGCAGCTTTGAAGCGGCTTGTTACCGCAGCAGCAGCGCCCCCGCGGATAATGAGCGGATACACACAGGAAGATAGTCATGAACCGTATTCGCACATGATTGATCGTCGGCACCACGCTATTGGCTATTAGCCTGTTGCACGGCTGCGCGGTAATTGCTGTTGCCGACGCCGTGGTCGTGACAGCAGCGACGGTGGTTAAAACCGGCGTCAAGGCAACCGGCGCCATGATTGGCGCGGTCATACCCGATTAGTGGTATGCAGGTCTAGCGAACAGGCGGATTCGCAAACACGCGGCTTAAAAATTGTTGCCGCTTCGCGCGGAAACAGCCCAATTTCCAAAACATTTGCTTATAGCGCGAAGTCATGAACCATCGGGGACAATCCCCGTATGGGCATTGGCAAATACATCAAGGAAATTGGGCGCGGCAAAGACGGCGCGCGCGCGCTCACGCGTGATCAGGCCAGCGACCTGTTTGGCCAGGTGCTTGACGGCGAGGTGACCGACCTTGAGGTAGGTGCGTTTTGCCTGGCCATGCGCATCAAAGGCGAAACGCCGCAGGAGATGGCGGGGTTTCTGGACGCGACGCACCAGCGGCTGAACCTTGTTCCTGCGGGTTCGCGCAATGACACGCCCATCATCGTCATCCCCAGCTACAACGGCGCCCGCAAGCTGCCCGTGCTCACCCCTTTGCTGGCACTGCTGCTGGCGCGCGAAGGCCTTCCGGTGCTGGTGCACGGCACAGCCACCGAATCCACCCGTGTTTATACGTCAAAAGTGCTTCTAGCCCTTGGTGTACGTGCACATGCAGCTATTAACACAATAGCAAACGGCGAAATTGCCTTTGCACCCACCGAGCTGCTGTGTGCGGGCCTGGCGCGCCTGCTGGACGTGCGCCGGGTGGTCGGCCTGCGCAACCCGGCGCACAGCGTGGTGAAGCTCATGAACCCCTGCGCGGGCAAGAGCCTGATTGTCAGCAGCTACACCCATCCTGAATACGCCGTCTTCATGGCCGCCACGTTTGAGCTGATGCAAAGCAACGCCATGCTGCTGCGCGGGACCGAAGGCGAAGCCGTGGCCAACCCGCGCCGCACGCCGCACATGGAAGGCTTTATTGCCGGGGGACGCCTGCTGCTGCAGGAAGCCCAGTCCGGCACCCTGACCACGCTGCCGGACTTGCCCAAAGCATTTGATGCGGAGTCCACTGCCGCCTATATTCGTCAGGTTATGGCAGGCACCAATCCGGTGCCGACGTCGATTGCGCGGCAGGTGGAACACATCTTGCATCTGTCAAAACAACTATGAAAAACGTGAAAATAACGCCCGTTGCTGGCGCTCACAGAACTCCAGCAGCCAAGCCCAACCTGATGGGCGCGGACGAAGGCGCGCGCGCGCGCGCGGGCAAATGCACTCTGGTCGGTGCCGGCCCGGGTGACCCCGAGTTGCTGACGGTCAAAGCCGTCCGGGCCATCCAGGCAGCCACGATGCTGCTGGTGGACGATTTGGTCAACGATGAAATCGTGACTGCCTACGCAGCTCCCGGCGCGCGCATCGTCTACGTTGGCAAGCGCGGCGGCTGCAAATCCACACCGCAAGCCTTCATCGAAAAACTCATGATCATGGCCGCCAATGAAGGCGAAAACGTGGTGCGCCTGAAGGGCGGCGACCCGTTCATCTTCGGGCGGGGCGGCGAAGAGGTCGAGCACCTGCGGGCTGCGGGCGTGCAGGTCGAGGTCGTCAATGGCATCACCTCGGGTCTGGCCGCAGTCACCGCGCTGGGCGTGCCGCTGACACACCGCGCGCATGCGCATGGCGTAGTGTTCGTCACCGGCCATGCCAAACCCGGCGACCAAGGCACCCACTGGAAGGCGCTGGCCGCCACCTGTAGCCAGGCCAAACTCACCCTGGTGATCTACATGGGTGTGAGTGGCGTTGCGCGTATCCAGAGCGAGCTGCTCACCGGCATGCACCCCAAGACGCCGGTGGCCATCATCCAGAATGCCAGCCTTGCCACACAGCGCCATGTGCTCACTACGCTTGATTGCATGCGCCAGACGATTGAGCAATCGCAACTGGCCAGCCCCTGTGTCATCGTGGTGGGCGAAGTGCTGCAGGGCGTGGCACTGGAGGCGCTTTCTCAGGAATCGCTGCGCCGCGCCAGTTAACCTGAAGGAAGCGCCGATTTGTTCCTCGCCGCCCGTGATCACTTGGTTTGGGCGGTCTGCCTTTCGATTCTCCGTTGGGTTTCGAGTCTCAGTCCGTGTTGTGCGCTGGCAATGCAAGTTGTAGCGCTAAACTTCGCCGCAAGGCCAGCAGCAACGCTTGTTGATTGGCGACTGCAACCGCAACGATCAACACGAACGATCATTTGGAATGGTCACTTGGAATGGTCACTTGAAACGATTGCAACGGTCAATTAATGCGATTACGCGACACGATTAGCCTGGACGGGAAAATGCCTGGATCGGTTCAGCATCATTCGATGCGCTCGGTGGGTTGCATCAGGGCTTGTGGCGAACGACCATGAATTCATTTGACGTGGTCATCATTGGCGCGGGCGCTGCTGGCCTGTTTTGCGCGGGTGTCGCGGGGCAACTCGGCCTCAAAGTGCTGCTGATCGACCACAGCGAAAAGGTGGCGGAAAAAATCCGCATCTCAGGCGGCGGGCGGGCCAACTTCACCAACCGCGACGTCAGCGCGGCCAATTTTCTGGGCAACAACCCGAATTTCTGCCGCTCGGCCCTGTCGCGCTACACACCGCGCCATTTCACCGACCTGATGCAGCGCCACAGTATTTCGTTTCACGAAAAGCACAAAGGACAGTTGTTTTGTGACCGCTCAGCCGAAGACCTTATCAACCTGCTGCTGGCCGAGTGTGATGCAGGCCAAGTGACGCGCTGGCAGCCCTGCAGCGTGAAAACCATTGCCTATTTGGCCTCTAGCCCGCATGAAACAAGCGCAAGTAGCTATGAACTTACTAGCGACCGGGGTGTTGTCGAAACCGCAGCGGTGGTGGTTGCCACGGGCGGATTGTCGATTCCAAAGATCGGCGCCACTGACTTTGGTTATGGCGTGGCGCGGCAGTTTGGGCTCACCGTGGTGCAGCCCCGCCCGGCGCTGGTCCCGCTCACTTTTGACACTGCCGCCTGGACACCTTTCGCGCAGTTGGCCGGTCTGTCCCTGCCGGTAACCATTGAGACCGGCAGCAAGAAAACCAGAGCCGTTTTTTCAGAAGACCTGCTTTTCACCCACCGGGGCCTGAGCGGCCCGGCGGTGCTGCAAATATCAAGCTTCTGGGCCGATAAAACGCCAGTGCGCCTGAATCTGGCACCCGCCACCCACGTACATGAGCGCCTGTCGCAAGCAAAAACCAGCTCGCGCAAACTGGTTGCCAATGAACTCGCGGCGATGGTCCCGGCCCGGCTGGCCGATGCCTGGGTGGCGCAGGACGTGTCTTGGCAGCGCCCGGTTAACGAAGCCTCCGACAAAGCGCTGGCCAGCCTGGCCGAGCGCCTGTGCCGCTGGGACATCACGCCCACCGGCACCGAAGGCTACAAAAAAGCAGAAGTTACTGCGGGTGGCGTGGACACCCGCGAGCTCTCCAGCCAGACCATGGAATCCAAACAGCC
>JANMVO010000040.1:0-1865 GCA_031392805.1 Rhodoferax sp.
GCCAATTCTCTTCTTGATGGTCTCCGCCGTGGGCTCACCGATCAGCATGCCGTAGTTGCGGCGGATGTAGTTGATGATGGCTTCGTCAAACTTGTCCCCACCCACGCGCACGCTGCCTTTGTAGACCATGCCGCCAAGTGAAATCACGCCCACTTCGGTGGTGCCGCCGCCAATGTCCACCACCATGGAGCCGCTGGCCTCGCTGACGGGCAAACCGGCACCAATGGCGGCTGCCATGGGTTCTTCGATCAAAAACACGTCGCTGGCACCGGCGCCCAGCGCTGATTCCCGAATGGCGCGCCGCTCCACCTGGGTGGAGCCGCAGGGCACGCAAATGATGATGCGCGGGCTGGGCTTGAAGACGCCGCGCGGATGCACCATTTTGATGAATTGCTTGAGCATTTGCTCGGTCACCGTGAAATCGGCAATCACGCCGTCTTTCATGGGGCGAATGGCTTCAATGTTGCCGGGCACTTTGCCCAGCATGGCTTTGGCTTCCTTGCCAACCGCCTGAATGGTTTTTTTGCCTTGCGGACCGCCTTCATGGCGGATCGCCACGACCGAAGGCTCGTCGAGCACAATGCCTTTGTCACGCACATAAATCAGGGTGTTGGCGGTGCCAAGATCAATCGCCAGGTCGGTGGAAAAGTACCGACGGAATGCGCTAAACATTAAAATTCCTCTCAGGCATGTCAGGCGCTCCAGCCTGACATCACCCTATTTACCGGGTCAAAAGTGTGCAATGCGCACCAAATACTGCTGTTTTGCAGACGGTGGGTCAAAGGCGGGATAATACCCTATCCCCTGTGAATAACCCGACCAAACCGCAGCCGTACGCATCCTTGAAGGTGTGCTTTACAAGCGGTTTCAACTCCTATTTCGCCATGTCACTGACCCCAACCGACATTTCACGCATTGCCAATTTAGCCCGGCTTGAGCTTAAACCCGACGAGAGTGAGCGCATGCTGACGCAAATAAACGGTTTTTTCGAAATCGTGGAAAAAATGCGCACGGTCGATACCAGCGGCATTGAGCCCTTGGCGCACCCATTTGACGCCTACAGGGCCAAGGTTTCCGATGTCGCCTTGCGCCTGCGCGACGACGTGGTGAGTGAGCCCAACAACCGCGAAGCCAACCAGAAAAGCGCGCCCGCCGTGGAGCGAGGCCTGTTCCTGGTGCCCAAAGTAATTGAGTAAATCCGCCACAACAAGACACGCGATGACGCAACAACCCACTCAACTCCACGATTTCACCGTGGCCCAGCTGGCGGCCAAACTGCGCGCCAAAGACGTCTCTGCCGTCGAGACGGCACAGCACTTTCTGGCACGCATGAAGGCGCACGAATCGCTTGGCGCCTTCCTGGCCGTTGACGACGACGTGACGCTGCGCCAAGCCCGCGCTGCCGATGCACGCATCGCCGCCGGGGACAGCACGCCGCTGCTGGGGGTGCCCGTGGCCCATAAGGACATTTTCGTGACCAAAGACTTCCCCAGTACCGCCGGCTCGAAAATACTGGAAGGCTACCTCTCCTCTTTTGATAGCACAACAACAAGCCGACTTGAGGACTCAGGCATGGTTTGCCTTGGGAAGCTCAACTGCGATGAATTCGCGATGGGCTCGTCCAATGAAAACTCGGCGTATGGTGCTGTTCACAATCCTTGGGACCGCACGCGCATTCCTGGCGGCTCCTCGGGCGGCAGCGCCGCCGCTGTAGCGGCCCGCCTCACGCCTGCGGCCACTGGCACCGACACCGGCGGCTCCATCCGCCAGCCAGCATCTTTTTGCGGCATCACCGGCATCAAGCCTACTTACGGGCGTGCTTCGCGCTACGGCATGGTGGCCTTTGCCTCCAGCCTGGACCAGGC
>JANMVO010000051.1:0-17297 GCA_031392805.1 Rhodoferax sp.
CTAATCACAGACCCTGAACAGTTCAAGCAATATGCCGCACTGGCGCCCGCCGCCGTGGCTGCTGCGGGAGGCGAATACCTGGCGCGCGGGGGCCGCAACGAAACACTGGAGGGCGACTGGACGCCCCCACGCTTGACAGTCTTGCGCTTCCCCAGCTATGAGGCTGCACGCGCGTTTTACGACAGTGCTGCCTATCAGTCCGTTCGCCAACACCGCGTCGGTGCCACGCAGCACTTCAACATGGTGCTGGTGGAAGGCGTATGAGCATCGTTATTTTGTTGATGCCCATGGCAGCCACTGGCAGCGGGTATCTGCATTGGATTTCAACTTCAGGTAAAGGAAAATAATGAGTGCAATTGTTGACATCGTAGGCCGCGAGATTCTGGATTCGCGCGGCAACCCCACGGTTGAATGTGACGTGCTGCTGGAGAGCGGAACGATGGGCCGCGCGGCCGTGCCATCGGGTGCGTCCACCGGCTCGCGCGAAGCGATTGAGCTGCGCGATGGAGACACCAAACGCTACGGTGGCAAAGGCGTGTTGAAGGCGGTCGAACACATCAACACCGAAATCTCCGAAGCGGTATTGGGCCTGGACGCGTCCGAGCAGGCGTTCCTTGACAAAACCCTGATTGACCTGGACGGCACCGAGAACAAATCCCGCCTGGGTGCCAACGCCATGCTCGCCGTGAGCATGGCGGTGGCGCGCGCTGCGGCGGAAGAATCCGGCCTGCCGCTGTACCGCTACTTTGGCGGCATGGGCAGCATGCAGATGCCCGTGCCAATGATGAACGTGGTGAACGGCGGCGCGCATGCCAACAACAACCTTGATTTGCAGGAGTTCATGATCATCCCGGTCGGCGCGCCCAGCTTTCGCGAAGCCGTGCGCTACGGCGCTGAAGTGTTCCACGCCCTGAAGAAAATCCTGCACGACAGGGGCATGAGCGTGGCGGTGGGCGACGAAGGCGGCTTTGCGCCCAACGTGCCCAGCCACGAGGCGGCGATCCAGATGATTCTGGAAGCCATCGACAAAGCCGGTTTTGTGGCGGGCGAGCAAATTGCCCTGGGCCTTGACTGCGCCGCCAGCGAGTTTTACAAGCACGGCAAATACGTGCTGGCCGGTGAAGGCCTGAGCCTGTCCGCGCAAGAATGGATCAACATGCTGGCCACCTGGGTGGACAAATACCCCATCATCAGCATCGAAGACGGCATGTCCGAGGGCGACTGGGACGGCTGGAAACTGCTGACCGAGCGCCTGGGCAAAAAGGTGCAAATTGTGGGCGATGACCTGTTCGTCACCAACACCAGGATTTTGAAAGAAGGCATTGACAAGGGCATCGCCAATTCGATCCTGATCAAGATCAACCAGATCGGCACGCTGACCGAGACCTTCGCTGCCATCGAGATGGCCAAGCGCGCGGGCTACACCGCCGTCATCAGCCACCGGTCAGGCGAGACCGAAGACTCGACCATTGCCGACATCGCCGTGGGCACCAATGCGGGCCAAATCAAGACCGGGTCGCTGAGCCGCTCGGACCGCATGGCCAAGTACAACCAGCTGCTGCGCATTGAAGAAGACCTGGGTGACATCGCCAGCTACCCAGGTCGCGCAGCTTTCTACAACCTGCGCTAGGGAAAATCGACGGAGTCCACGATGGGCACTCGCGTTGTTCCGGCCATCTTGATCGGATTGCTTGTGATTCTTCACGCGCAACTGTGGTCGGGCCGTGGCAGTGTGGGAAGCGTTGCCCAAATGACGCAACGGCTGGACGCGCAAGTGCGCAAGAACAGCCAGTCGCAACTGGCCAATGACCGGCTGGCAGCCGAAGTGCGCGACCTGAAAGAAGGCCTGGAAATGGTCGAGGAAAAAGCGCGTCTGGAGTTGGGCATGGTCAAGCCCAACGAAATCTACGTCCACGTTTCTTCAAAGTAAGGTGATGGCCTCCACGCCCGGCACTGCGTGTCCTCGCTGCCCCCAGCGGGGGCCGCAGGCTGGCTTGGGATGGCCCCGCACCAGCCTGGAACCTTTGTGCGGCGCATGAAAATCGCGATTGTGGGTGCGGAGAGTACTGGAAAATCCCAATTGGCCAACCTGTTGGCCAATGAATTGCGCCGCCAGGGCCAATGCGTTTTTCTGGTCAACGAGTATCTGCGCGAATGGTGTGATCACCATGGCAGAACGCCGCGCGCTGATGAGCAGGCGGAAATAGCCCGCGAGCAGGTGCACCGGGTGGATGCCGCAGGTGCATCAGCCAATTCAAAGCCAGGCACGGCCAGCCACGTGATCGTTGCCGACAGCACGCCGCTGGTGACGGCCATCTACAGCGATTTGCTGTTTGGTGATCGCTCCTTGTACAACCTCGCCCTGACGCATCAGCGCGGGTATGACTTGACGCTCTTGACCGGGCTGGACCTGCCATGGGTTGCCGACGGGCTGCAGCGCGACGGGGAGCGCACGCGCGAGGCCGTGGACAGCTTGTTGCGCGCTGCGCTGGACCGTGGGTCGCTGGGCTACCAGGTGGTGTATGGGGCTGGCCCCGCACGATTGACGAATGCCTTGAGAGCTATTATATCAATAGCAACCTATGCATATGGAACAAGGGCTACAGATCGTATTACCTCTGAAACATTGGAGAAAAAAGAAATCTGGACATGGCCCTGCGACAAATGCAGTGATCCGGATTGCGAGCACCGGCTGTTCTCGCAGCTATTGCGGTAGCGACCTGCGAGCTAAGGGAGGCGCTGGCACAGTCGCCACAGTGCGGCTTCGACTATTTCTTGGCAGACTTGCGCTCTTCGAGATGCTGCACAAAGGCTTTCATTCTTTTGCCAGGCTCGGGGCGGTGCCAGGTTTTTTCGAATTCGTCAATGCTGTAGGCGATGCCGCGCTCTATCGACATGCTTTCCCATTCACGCACCAGGCGCTTCTGGCTCTCGATGACATCCGGGTCAGACGCCATGATCTCGTCAACGCATCGGCGAACGGCGGCATCCAGCGCATTGGGAGCCGCGACCTCTTCGACCAGGCCCCAGTCATAGGCCGTTTTGGCGTCGATGGACCGCGCCGTGTACACCAGCATGCGGGTGCGGCCCCATCCGATCAGCCCGGGGAGCAAAATCGTTTCAATGACAGACGGAACACCCAGACGGACTTCCGGCATCGCAAACTTTGAGCGGTCAGAAGCGATGCGCAGATCACACGAAACAGCGATCTCAAGCCCCCCGCCCAGCGCGTGGCCGTCGATGCGCGCAATCACTGGCACCGGCAGCATGCGAATCGCGTGACACACCTCATGAACCGAGGTGATGAAGCGTCGCCCGGTGACCGGATCAAGGTCCGCCATCGAGTGGACATTGGCACCGCCGATAAATGCCTTGTTGCCGGCACCCGTCAAAATCACGGCCCTCAGGCCGGGCTGCGTTTGCAGACGCTGCAACTGCAAGGCAAGTTGCGCAATCATGGGTTTGCTCAGCGCATTGAGCTTGGACGGGTCGTTCAGCGTCAGGGTCGCGATGTCCCCTTGCACGTCGCACAGAACCAGATTCAGTTCATCGTTCATCATCAGTTTTTCCAGGTGAAAGATCCAGGCAAATTTGCCGCGTCACTTCACGACATGGCCTGCGCGCAATGCCGCCATGTCGGCCGGTGAATAGCCGAGCTCAGCCAGCGCCTCATCGGTGTGCTCTCCCCACTCGGGCGCATGCCTTCGAATTGACGTTTGCATGGCCGAGAAGTCAATCGGAAAACCAACAACGGGCACGGCGCCCAGGCGGGGATGGTCCATTTGCCAGACCAGTCCTTTGGCCTGGGTTTGCGGGTCATCCAGAGCCTGGTCAACCGTATTGACGGGCGCCGCCGGGAATTTTGCCTTCTCAAACAACTTCAGCAAGTGGCTCCGGTCATGCAATGCGATGGCGTCGGCCACGATGCGCTCCACCGCCTCACGGTTGCGCACGCGATCCGCATTTGTCGCAAAGCGCGGATCGTCGCAAACCCAGGCAAGGTCAAGTGCAGACATCAACCGGCGCGTCAGCCGGTCGTTTGCACCGGCAATAAACACCCACTGTGCGTCGGCACATTTGAAGTTTCGATAGGGCGCGATTGCAGGGTGGGCCGAGCCCATGCGCCGCGGGACTTCACCGCTGAGCAGATAGCCTTGCGCCTGATAATTCAGCACGCTGATGGCCGTGCCAAATAGCGAGCCGTCTACCCGCTGGCCAAGGCCGGTCCGCGACCGGTGTGTGAGCGCGCTGACAATGCCAAATGCGCACAACACCCCGGTGGTGATGTCAATGAACGAGACACCGGCGCGCACGGGCGGTCCATCCGCCTCGCCGGTGATCGACATCATGCCGCTGAACGCCTGCATCACGGCTTCATAACCTGCTTCATGGGCGCGCGGGCCGGTTCGCCCGAAAGCGGACACAGAGCAGTAGACCAGCCGGGGATTGAGCTGCGCCAGCGTGTCGTAGCCCAGCCCAAACTGCTCCATCGTTCCAGTGCGAAAATTCTCGATCAGAACATCGGCATTGGCGACGAGACGTTTCAAAATTTCCACGCCCTCTGGGGTTTTCAGGTTGACCGCCATGCCACGCTTGTTGCGGTTGTTGACGAGGTAAGCCGCCGATTGCCCTTGCTTCCTGGGTAACCAGCTTCGCGATTCGTCGCCTTTTTCAGTGTCTTCGATTTTCAGCACGTCTGCGCCCATGTCGCCCAACAGCGCAGCGCAGAAAGGACCCGCAAGAACGCGTGAGAGATCAAGAACCCTGACGCCCGACAGCGCCAATGCCGGTGGTTCAGCCGGGCGTTGTGAGCCGGTCATCACTGGGCCGCGCCACTGGCATGCCCAAGCGCAGAATTTGCGGGCCGTTTCAGCAGCAGGTATTTCTGCAGCCCATCCATCACCAGTTCACCGCGCTGGTTGTGCACGGTAGACTTCAACACCAGCACGCCGGTGCTTCGATTGGGCGCAAGCGAGTCAACCTGAAGCGTGGCGTACAGCGTGTCGCCGACGAACACCTTGCCCAGAAAGCGGCTGCTCTGCTCGATGAATCCCTTGAGCGAATCTTCCACCATATGGGCAAACAGCCCGGCGCCGCCGCAGGTTTGGGCGACCACCTGAAACCCATGCGCCAGCATGTGCGGCATACCGCGCGCGCGGCAAAACTCGACGTCGTAATGCACCGGATGGTTGTCGCCGCTGGCTAGTTGAAAGGCCGCGAACAGCGCATCGGTCATGGTGCGCGAAGGCAATATAAATTTCTCACCTACGGCAAAGTCTTCGAAGTAGCGCGCATCGCAGAGGCGGTGGTTTCGGGGGTCAAATAAGTTCTGATCTTGCATAGTGGGGTATTTTCCATGTTGAGGATGCACTGACGAAGGCACTGACGTATTCGAAGCGCACCCAGATTTTTGCCTTGAATTTACTCGGGCTGAATCTGGGCCGCGCGGATGAGTTCCAGCCACTGCACCTGGTCGCGCTCCATTCGCTTGCCAAGTTCCTGCGGCGACACCGGTTCAAGTTCAGTTGATATGGTGGCAAACCGCTGCTTCATGTCAGGCGTTGCAAGCACACTGGAGATCGCCCCGTAGAGCTTGTCAACCACGGGCGCAGGCGTGCCAGCCGGGGCAACCAGCCCGATCCAGGTGACGAGTTGTGTGTTGCCAAAGCTCTCAGAAAGTGTTGGCACATCCGGCGCGGAGACGCTGCGCAAATTGCCTGATATGGCCAGCGCGGTCAAGCGGCCCGACTTCATCTGGGGAACGCCGTTTCCTACATCGACGACCGCCATCGGAATCGTGCCCCCAATCAGTTCCGTGATGGCTTGCGGCGTGCCTTTGTACGGCACCGGCGTGAACTTAACGCCACTCACCCTGGACAGAAGCGCGATGGCGACCTGCGCGCTCGACGACCCATAGCCCGCCGCCATGGGGTTCACCTCCTTGCGTGCCAGCTCCAGAAAACCCTTCAAATCCCGAACCGGGGAGTCAGCGCGCACCATGAACATCATGGAGGTATAGCCTAGACCAGCAACTGGTTGAAAGTCCTTGATCGGGTCATAGGGCAGGTTTTTGAACAAACCCACATTCGCCGCGAGCGTGGTGCTGGATCCGGCCAGAAGGGTGTATCCATCGGGCTTGGCACGCGCCACATACTGCGTTGCTATCACGCCCTGCGCCCCCGGCTTATTGTCCACAATCACGGTCTGACCGAGCGCTATCTGCAACGCCGCTGCAACGGGACGCACCAGGTTATCGGTCGCACTGCCGGGCGGGTAAGGAACAACAATCGTGATGGGTCTGGAAGGAAAGACCTGTGCGGAACCCGCACTTGGAAACAGGCCAGCAGCAAGAAGCGCGCTTGCAGTGAGTGCCTTCCAGACACCCGCCGAAATGCTCTCAGTCTTCATGAAGTTGTTTTTGAAAAAAATTGACACGCAGAAATTGGGGTCAGAATTGTCATTTGGGGCCGCGTTGGCCGGTACACTTGGATGATAAGGGAGTGATCGCAATCACCGCGGCCGCCACAGCCGTTAGGCTGTTGAGGCATAAAATCAGCGCCATTACTTCAAATCAGCCAACTTGCTCTGCTGCAAGCTCTTAAATGCGATGAATTCACCCTATATTTTGGCCGTGAGTGAGGTCAAGGACACACACAGGCATCGCACGTCAAGGCGTCGAGCCATCACCTGCCTTGCATCTGCAATTCTTGCTACTTCGACTTCTTCGATTTGGGCACAGGACTTCCCGACACGACCCATCACGCTGGTGGCCCCCTTTCCGGCAGGATCCGTGACGGACAACGTGACGAGAGTCGTGGCACAGGCCTTGCAGGAAAACCTCGGGCAAACGGTAATTGTGGAAAACCGGGCCGGCGCGCAAGGAACCGTTGGCGCCGCCTATGTGGCGCGCAGCAAGCCGGACGGCTACACCTTGCTGGTCGCATCGTCGGTCATGTTCGTTGCCACGAGCTTGTACAAGAGCCTTCCGTACGACCCCAACGAAAGCTTTCAACCCGTCGCTGGAATCGGTTCCACGTCGATGATGTTCATGGTGAACGAGGCTTCTCCGATCAAGTCGATTGCCGACTTGGGCAGAGCCGCCGCACCGGACCGTGCGCCCATCACGATCGGATTCGGCTCACCCAGCGGCCAGGTGGCGTTGGCGCTCTTTTCAAATGCAGCCAGGGTGACGCCGGTTCCGGTAAGCTATCGGGGCATTCCACAAGCCCTGACCGACCTTGCCGGCGGACACATATCTGTGGCGATAGTGGACATCGGCAGCGGGGTCGCCCAGATGAGTTCGGGCAAGATGCGCCCGATTGCCATTTCTGCCCAGGCGCGCAGTGCTGCGGCTCCGAACGTGCCGACCCTTGCAGAGTTTTTCCCCGGCGTCGGGGTGACGCTGGAAACAGTCATCGCTGTAGTCGCTCCCGCCAGTACGCCACCGGCGACCGTCGAGCGTCTTGACCGGGCCATTCGCTCGGCGCTTGCCAAACCTGAAGTCAAGGCCCGCTTTGCGGCGTTGACAACTGCGGTCATGCCGCTTTCAACCAGCGAGCTGGTTCAACGACTGAAGACTGACAACCCGAAGTGGGAGGCGCTGATCAAGGCGGCCGGCATTGAACAGCAATGATGCAAAAACCCCAGGAGCAAGCCATTGCTTGGCGTAGCGGCTCAAAAACTGCCTATGGACAATGACGAAAGTCTGATGAAGAAAGTTGAAATGATCGATAGCGCGAATCCCCTCACGGCAGGCCCGTTGCACGGCGTTACGGTGCTTGACCTGACGAGAAATTTGGCAGGCCCTTTTTGCACGATGATCCTCGCGGATATGGGCGCACGCGTGATCAAGGTCGAACGGCCTGCGGGCGGCGATGACACGCGAAACTGGCGGCCTCCCGAATGGGATGGCGAAAGCTCACTTTTCCTGTCGATCAACCGAAACAAGGAAAGCTTGACGCTTGACATCGACAGTGACACAGGTGCCGAGGTGATACGGCGCCTGGCAACATCCTGCGATATTGTGGTGGAGTCATTCAAGGGCGGAAGCCTTGCGAAGAGGGGCCTTGACTACGAAAAAATAAGCGCGCTGAATCCAGGCGTGGTCTATTGCTCGCTGAGCGGCTATGGCTCCAAAGGCCCTTACGCAGAACGGCCGGGTTACGACACGCTCATTCAGGCCTATTGTGGCATCATGAGCATCACCGGCGAGCCTGGCGGCCGTCCTGTTCGCACCGGACCGTCGATCATCGACATGACCACTGGCATGTGGGGCGCGATGGGCATCCTCGCTTCCATGCGCCATCGTGACGCCACGGGACGCGGGCAGCATGTTGAAACCAGTCTCCTTGAAACCGGTGTCGCATGGATGTCCTACTTCGCGGCTGGCTATTTTGCTGATGGAACAATCCCCGGCCCCATGGGATCAAGCCATTCACTGATTTCGCCGTACGAGGAATTCGAAACGGCGGGCGGCTTTATCTTTGTTGCCGCACCGAATGATCGCCTGTTCGCAAAACTCTGCACGGTGTTGCAGCTTGGGCCACTGATGGAAGATGCCAGGTTTGGCTCCAACAGCGCCAGGCTCAAACACCGCCCAGAATTGCACGCAATTATTGAGGCGGCACTCGGCGGAGCCACCGCCTCGGTGTGGGAACAAAGGCTGCTTGCAGCAGGCATCCCCTGCTCGCGGATCCAGACGGTCGATCAGGTCGTGAAGGATCCACAAGTACTGGCTCTCGATATGATCCGTCGCTATCCGCACCCCACTATAGATAACCTGCGGCTGGTGGACCATCCGATTTCATACGACGGTACACGCTCGTTCCAGCATAAGGGCGCCCCGGCATTGGGCGAGCATACGGAGTCGATACTGAAATCACTCGGCTATGCAGATGACGACATAGACAAAATGATCTCTGCTGGCACCGCGTCAAAGCCTTAGTGCACTTTATTCACCGACAAAACCTTACTTTGAGAAGCAGCATGTACGACGGCCCAATTATTGACGCATTCCTTCACACCCCTTGGCTGGGCGATGAAGATCCCGCTGACCCGCGCGGTGACCGCGTCGACTGGAGCGGCGACCGGCGTCTACAGCGGGTCATGCACACTTTTCGGCACGCTGATTCCGGAGGCGCACCTGCATCCGCTGTCAAAAATGCAACGTTGATTGAAGAAATGGCGCAGGCAGGCGTGGAACGCGCTCTGCTGCCTGCAAAAATTTACTACCAAGCCTCCGAAAAAAGCGTATTGGCGGTTCACCGGCAACTTGATCTTTACTGCAGGGACTCCCGGGAATCCATGAAATGGGCATGCTCGCTGGTGCCTCCAGAGCTTGGACCGGGAACCTATTGGGACTTCATGCAGAATTCGCGGCTGATCAAAGAAGCGGCAACCCATTCTGGACTGGCCGCCGTCCACATCACCCCGTCACCCTGGGCCACCCCGCCCAGCCACAAGTGGTACTACCCTGCCTTTGCAGCCTGTGTGGAATGCCAGTTGCCTTTGCTTGTCTATGTGGGCATGCCTGGACCGTTATGGCCAATGGCGCCGAACGATCCTCTGCATCTGGATGAGGTTGCACTTGCGTTTCCCGATCTCAAGATCATCGCGCACCATATTGGCGACCCCTGGGTAGACATCGCCATCAGGCTGGCCGCACGCCATCCGAACTTTTATATCTGCACGTCGGCCTGGTCTCCGAAGGCCTATCCCAAAGCGCTTGTCGAGTTCCTCAAGGGGAGTTGGCACGGCACCAAGGGCTGCGACAAGGTGATCTTCGCATCTGACTTTCCTCTGCTCAGCATGCAGCGAGCGGTGCGGGATGCAAGGCAGCTGGACTTGACAGATAGCCAGCATCGCCGGTTCGTCTATGAAAACGCACGCCAATTGTTCTGGGCCTGACGGTCATGCCCGCAATTAACCTAAACGTTCACTTTCGAGTTAACCTAAACGTTAAAGCAAGCGCTCGTGCGTGTCTTTCCATACCGGCATTCTCTTCTCAACGAACGCAGCGATACCTTCACGCGCGTCATCAGTCGCAGCGACGATGCAAACACTTTCAACGGCACCGGCAACACCCCGGCGGTAGTCAGAGTCAATCGCCCGCATGAATGCGGCTCTGCCCAGGCGCATCACTTCAGGAGATTTCCCGCTCAACACTTGTGCAAGCTTCCGTGCTTCTTCCAGCACCGTACCCTCGGCGGCGATGCGATTGACCAAACCCAAGTCCATGGCCTCTTTCGCCCCGAAAGTCCGCCCCGAAAACAAAAGATCGAAAGCCCGATGACGGCCCACGATACGCGGCAAGTGGGTGTAATGAATCGCAGGAATCAGTCCCACATCAATCTCAGGGTAGCCAAAGGTGGACGTGTCTGCAACGACTATCAGGTCACAAGAGATTGCCAGCGTCATGCCTGCGCCTCTTGCTGCACCGCTGATGGCTGCAATTGAAGGTTTTCCAAGCTTGAATTGGGCATCACATACCTGCACGTACAACTTCTCCACCAAGCTGTGAATTTGCGACGGTGACCCGCTTCTGAACGCATCCAGGTTCAGCCCGGCACAAAAGCGCTTGGGAATGGCACTCCCCAAGATGACCGCGCGCGCAGTTTTGTCCTCGCCAGCGCGCTGGAAAGCGGCCAGCAAGTGTTCAATGACGGACTCATCGAGCGCGTTGACCGGTTCATGGTCAAGCAGGATTTCCGCAACGTTGTCACGGACTTCGTAGTGAACAATTGGCATGTGTGCTCCTGATTTAATTAGGGAAGCGCAGACAGCCGGATGCCACGTGGGTTGGTACTGCTATCCCCGCCTGGTGGAATAATTATGAATCGGATGACGGACAGGAATTTTTCGTCAATCTGATCCCTAAATAGGCCTACCATTAGGCCATATTCTTCAACTCCATCAATCCATCACATGGCCAGAAAAATCAAACCCGTGCGCACCGAAATCGGCTGGAGCGACGCCAGCAGCATTACCGTCTTTGGCAAAGATTTGCCAAGCGAGATTCTTGGCAAACTGAATTTGGGCGACATGGGCTTCCTGGAACTCACCGGGCGCTTTCCTAGCGACAACGAATCCAGGATGTTCAACGCCATGGTTGTGACGCTGGTGGAGCATGGCATGACACCCAGCGCCATTGTGGCGCGCATGACTTACCTTGGCGCACCCGAGTCGCTACAGGGGGCGGTCGCGGCCGGGCTCAATGGCTTGGGCACCGTGTTTGTCGGCAGCATTGAGGGTGCCGCCAAGATGCTGTATGAGGCAATGCCTGCGCCTGATGCACAGGCTGATTTCAAGCAATTGGCGCAGAACGTGGCCGAATCTTTCGAGGCGCAAAAGCGCATCGTGCCAGGCATTGGCCACCCGGTGCACAAACCCATTGATCCGCGCACACCCAGGCTTTTCGAGTTGGCGAGCGAGACCGGTTTTGACGGACCCTACCTCAAGCTCATGACTGCGGTGTCCCTTGAGGCGACGCGCCGCAGTGGCAAGCCGCTGCCAACCAACGCAACCGGCGCGATTGGCGCACTGTGCTGCGAAATGGGTTTCGACTGGAAAATCTGCCGGGGCCTGGGTGTCATGGCGCGGGCGGTTGGCCTGGTCGGCCATATTCTTGAAGAGTCGCGCCGACCCATGGCCGAGGAAATCTGGCATACCGTCGAGGCAATGGCGACGGCGCATTTCCGGACTGATCCGTCTCAAGAAAAATAAACTTCGCCAAGGCCTGGGTTGCCATCAACATGAACTACAAATTATGAAGGAAAAAAAGTGAAAACAGGTCATTTCGTCAAAGACAAGGTGGTGGTGGTCACGGGCGCGGGCGGTGGCATTGGCCGCGACTTCGCGCTGGCGCTCGCACGCGAGGGTGCCAAGGTCATCGTCAACGACATCGGCGCGTCTGTGCAGGGGCAAGGGTCAGACCCCTTGCGCGCGCAGGCCGTGGTCGACGAGATCGTTGCAGCCGGTGGCGAGGCGGTGGCCAATGGCGACAGCGTGGCGGACTGGGATGCCGCCAATCGCATTGTCAGCCAGGCAGTAGACACTTATGGCCACATCGACGTTGTCATCAACAATGCCGGTATCCTGCGAGACCGCTTTTTCTTCAACATGAGTGTGGATGAATGGCGCGCTGTCATCGACGTGCACCTGAACGGGTCTTTCTACGTGTCACGGGCGGCAGCGCCGCACTTCAAGAGTCAGCAATCCGGGTCGTACATTCACATTGTGTCGACCTCGGGGCTTATCGGCAACGTTGGACAAGCCAACTATTCAGCGGCAAAACTGGGCATCGTGGCCTTGTCCAAATCCATTGCCATGGACATGGCCAAGTTCCACGTCCGGTCAAACTGCATCTCTCCGTTTGCATGGAGTCGCATGGTTGGTTCGATTCCCACGGAAACCGACGAGCAGAAAGCGCGCGTAGAGCGCATGCAGCGCATGGAAACCGCCAAGATCGCGCCGCTCGCGGTGTACCTGGCAAGCGACGCATCGGTCGATGTGTCGGGCCAGGTGTTCGCCGTGCGCGCCAATGAAATTTTCCTGATGAGTCAAAGCCGCCCGCTTCGCTCTGTGCACACCGCCGAGGGCTGGACACCGCAAACCGTGGCGGACCGGGTGATTCCGGCGATGCGCTCCAGCTTCTACCGCCTGGACCGGTCACAGGACGTGTTCGACTGGGATCCGGTCTGATGAGGGCCTATCGGTCATGCCCGCAAGCGAAGCCCCGACGGCATAAACGTCCTTTCACATTAACCCCAGATGCCTGAACGCATTGAAATTGACGCCGCCTGAAAGCTGGTGTTGAAGCTGCGCACAGGCTCACCATCATGCACTGCGCCTGCGGCGTAGAGCAGCGGCAAGTAATGCTCAAAAGTGGGATGGGCCAGTTGGGCGACCTGGCCCAGTTTCTGGAAGTCCTGCAAGGCTGCCAAGTTACTGCTTTGAATATGGTCACCGACGATGTTGTCAAATTCAATGGCCCAGTCGTAAGGTGGGTTGGCACCTGGGCCAAACTTTGCGGCACGCAGGTTGTGCACCAGGTTGCCACTGCCGACAATCAGCACGCCATGATCCCGCAGTCCCTTGAGTCGTTGCCCGAGAGCGAAGTGTTCAGTTGGCGGGCGGTTGTAGTCCATGCTGAGCTGCACCACCGGAATTGCGGCGCCGGGGAACATGGGCTTGAGCACGCCCCAACTGCCGTGATCGAGGCCCCACTGCGACAGATCAACGCCAAGAGGTTCGGCTGTGCCGGGTTGAAAAACCGCCTTGCTGATCTCCCGCGCGGCGTCTGGTGCGCCAGGCACAGGATACTGCTGAGCAAAAAGTGCTTGCGGGAACCCGCCAAAGTCATGGATGGTTTTGGGAAGGGCCATGCCCGTCAACCACCAGCCTTCGGTAAGCCAGTGGGCGGAGATGCATAAAATCAACTGGGGCTTGGGATAGCGCACGCCAAATTCGGCACCCAGGGTTTGCCAGCTTCGGTGGTAGTCGTTGTCTTCAATGGCGTTCATGGGGCTGCCATGGCCTAGAAAGAGGACTGGCATGCGGGCTGTTTTCTTTAAGCTGATTAGAGAATCCAGACGTGTGGCGTTCACAATATTGCTCATAAAAACTCCTGTTGCCGATTGGCAAGCTTTCACAAAATTGACAGTTTGGCCCCCGAATTGGTAGGCTTACTCTACGTTTCGACCTGCAATCATTGTAATATTGCACTGCAACATATTCATAAAGCGAGTTTCCGATGCTATACCAAACCTACGAATCCCAGCGCTCCCTGATGGAGCCGTTTTTTGATTTGGCCCACGCCGCCGCGAAGATCTATGGCAAGCCGCTGTCGGCGTTCGGGCAAAACCCGTTTGCGCAACGTTTGTCGGCCGGTTACGCCTTGCTGCACCGCCTGGGAAAAGACTACGAAAAACCAGAGTTTGGCCTGCGCACGGTTGATGTAGACGGCGTCGGCGTGGCGATTCACGAGCGGGTTGAGCTTAACAAACCGTTTTGTGAACTGCGCCGTTTCAAACGCTTTACCGATGATCCTGCCACTTTGGCGAAGCTCAAGGGCCAGCCTGCGGTGCTGATCGTGGCACCCTTGTCCGGCCACTACGCCACGCTGTTGCGCGACACTGTCAAGACCATGCTCAAAGACCACAAGGTCTATATAACCGACTGGAAAAACGCGCGGTTGATTCCCCTGTCTGAGGGCGAATTTCATCTGGACGACTACGTTAACTATGTGCAGGAATTCATCCGCCACCTGCAGGGCATTTATGGCAATTGCCACGTGATGAGCGTGTGCCAGCCGACCGTGCCGGTGCTGGCGGCCGTCTCGCTGATGGCTTCACGCGGCGAAACAACGCCATTGACCATGACCATGATGGGTGGACCGATTGACGCCCGCAAGTCGCCCACGGCAGTCAACAACCTGGCCATGAAAAAGAGCTTTAGCTGGTTCGAGAACAACGTAATTTACCGGGTTCCGACCAACTTCGCCGGTGCCGGACGGCGCGTCTACCCCGGCTTTTTGCAGCATTCGGGTTTTGTGGCCATGAACCCCAGCAACCACGCGAACAGCCACTATGATTATTTTAAGGATTTGATTAAAGGTGACGACGCCAGCACTGAAGCGCACCGAAAGTTTTACGACGAGTACAACGCCGTGCTGGACATGGACGCCGACTACTACCTCGAGACCATCAAAATCGTGTTCCAGCAGTTCAACCTGGTCAATGGCACGTGGGACGTGAAAGGTGTAGATGGCAAACTGGCGCGCGTGCGCCCCGAAGACATCAAGACCACAGCGCTGTTTTCTATAGAGGGCGAGCTGGATGACATCTCCGGATCCGGCCAGACCGAAGCCGTGCATGCAATTTGCAGCGGTGTTCCCAAGGCGCTGCAAAAGCACATGGAAGCCAAAGGGGCCGGACATTACGGCATCTTTGCCGGCAAGCGCTGGCGCGAACAGGTGTACCCGGAAGTCAAGTCCTTCATTCTGGCCCACCAGTCTGCTGCGCCTGCTGGCAGAGTGTTGCCCATCAAAGCCGGCCCTGTTCCGCCCGTGACTGTTTCTGCGCCTGAAAAAACGGCTGTAGCCCCCGTTCCACATACACAGTTAGCTACTGAATATGGAGCAACATTTGCCCCAACGGCAACGCCCAAAGTAACCGTCAAGGCCAGTGCAGGCACCGCTGCCAATGCCACAGTTAAGGCACCAGCCAAGGCACCGGTCAGGACATCCGTTAAGGCGATGGTCAAGCAACCTGTCAAGACGTCGGTACAGGCAACCTTAAAAGCCGCACCAAAGAAGTCCGCCCAAAAATAGCAGCACTGGCTTGGGCGGGAGCATGGTGGAAGGCCTGGCAGTGCAAATTCTGGCGCTGCTGCCGCAGACGCAGTGCACGCGTTGCGGCTACCCTGACTGTGCAGCCTACGCCCTGGCCATTGCCGAGGGCGCTGCACCCATCAACCAATGCCCGCCGGGGGGCCTGGAAGGCGTTCAGAGGCTGTCGGCCATCACGGGGCAGCCAGCGACCGCACTGAACTCCGAAAATGGTCTCGAAGCGCCACGCACCGTCGCCATCATCGATGAGAACTGGTGCATCGGCTGCACCCTGTGCATTGACGCCTGCCCCACCGATGCCATCATTGGCACGAACAAAATGATGCACACGGTGATTGAGCCGAATTGCACCGGCTGCGAGCTGTGTCTGCCGGTGTGCCCGGTCGATTGCATTTCTCTTGAAAACGTGAGCGGCAGCGCCACGGGTTGGGCCGCATGGTCAGCGGCGCTGGCAGATCAAGCTCGCAATCGCTATGAATTACATAGCTATAAACGTAATCAGGATGCTGGCTATAGCCTAATTTCAAGGGAAAAAATTGCAAAAGCCGGAAAATTGGTCGAGATTGAACCCACAAGAACGCAAAGCGCCCCGGAGTCGGCCAAAAAGCGCGCGGTGATTGAAGCTGCCCTGGCCCGCGCGAAGGCCAGGCGCTGAACTGAACCTCTAACGCAAAGACGCGTTGAGCTTGTCCAAGGCATTTGCGCCGGGGCACAATTTTGAAGCACCCAACGCATTCAACGGCGTCGCGCTGGTGTTCATCGCCGCATGCAAATCTGATGCATCCGGGTCTACGTACAGCAAACCGGTGACCACCTCGCCCCGCGCCTGATGGGTCTGCACATGGTTCATCGCCGCAAGGCGGTCTGTGGGGTCGTAATCGGCATGCAGCTTGCGCAGTCGCAGCGTCATGCCGTCGTGCTGCTCCACGTCCACCACACTGCCAGGAGGGTAATCGGTGGTGATCTCATCACGGCGGCTGATGAAGTCGATACGGCTGACCGCCTCGTTGTGGTCTCGCACATAGTCGTAACTCTTGGTGCTGCCGGCATGGTTGTTGAAGGCCACGCAGGGGCTGATCACGTCGATGAACGCGGCACCGCCGTGGCCCATCGCGCCTTTGATCAAAGGCACCAGTTGCGCCTTGTCGCCCGAGAAACTGCGCCCTACATAGGTAGCCCCCAATTGCAGTGCCATGCCAATCAAATCAACCGGGTTATCGCTGTTGACAACGCCTTTTTTGCTTTTGGAGCCCTGGTCAGCGGTGGCAGAAAACTGGCCCTTGGTCAGGCCATAAACACCATTGTTTTCCACGATGTAGACCATGCGCACGCCACGGCGCATGGCGTGGGCAAACTGGCCCAGGCCAATGGAGGCCGAGTCGCCATCGCCCGAAATGCCGAGGTAGAGCAGGTCACGGTTCGCCAGGTTGGCCCCGGTCAGCACCGATGGCATGCGCCCGTGCACGGTGTTGAAGCCGTGTGACGCGCCCAAAAAATAGTCCGGCGTTTTAGAACTGCAACCAATGCCCGACAGCTTGGCCACCCGGTGCGGCTCGATGTTCAGCTCGTAGCAGGCCTGGATGATGGCCGCTGATATGGAGTCATGCCCGCAGCCTGCGCACAGGGTGGACACCTTGCCTTCGTAGTCGCGCCGGGTGTAGCCGACCTCGTTGGGTGCCAGCGAGGGGTGGTGCATGCGGGGTTTGGCGAGGTAGGTCATGCGAAGTCTTTCAGTGTTGCCGCCTTGGCGTGCGGGTCCGGCGGCTCGACTGCCGAGGCATGAACGTGCTGGGTGATGGCCCGGGTGATAAAGCGTGCGGTAATCGGCGTGCCGTCATAGTGCAGCACCCGCACCATGCGCGCCGGATCAATGTCAAGCTCATTGACCAGGAGCGAATGCATTTGCGCATCGCGGTTTTGCTCAACCACGTAGACCCGTTCATGCGCGGCA